>JAEZHS010000593.1 GCA_023436825.1 Pseudomonadota bacterium
TTGATGCTACAGCAATGGCCCCGCGCTACGCTGGGTATGACAGCGGTGCTAACTTTCCTGCGGTCGGAAGTCCGCGCCCAGCGCGTCGCGCAGGCGCGCTGCGGCGGCACGGCCGAGCGGCAGGGGCTCGTCCATGCCGTGCAGCTTGAGGCGCGCCGTCTCGCGCGACGGCGTCTCGATGTTGCGCAGCCGGTCGCGGTTGACGATCAGCGAGCGCCCCAATCGCAGGAAGGGCGGTGCCGGCAGCAGGCTCTCGAAATGGCTGAGCGTGCGCCAGATCATCAGCGCCGCCTGGTCGGCCACGAACACATGAGTGAAATCGCCGTCGGCCCGCAGCGCGACGACTTCCGACGGCCGGGCGAGCACGGTGCGCTTGGGCGTCTTGAAGGCGATCACGCCGGCGACCGGTGACGTTCCGCCCGCTGGCTCCTCGCGCGCCAATTCGCGCTCGGCACGCTTCAGCGATTCGGCCAGCCGCTCGGGATCGACCGGCTTCAACAGGTAGTCGACCGCGTTCACCGCGAATGCCTCGACGGCATACTCGGCATAGGCGGTGACGAACACCACGACCGGCGGGGTCTCCAGGCGGGCCAGCAGGTCGAACCCGTCGGCGCCGCCCAGCTCGATGTCCAGAAACACCAGTTGCGGCTGCGTGTGCTCGATCTCGCGCAGGGCGTCGCCCACACCCTCGGCCTCGCCGACGATCTCGACGTCGGGATGGTTGGCGAGCAGGCGTCGCATCGCCTGGCGCGCGAGGTGCTCGTCATCGACGATCAGGACGCGGGGCATGGCTCACCCTCCAGCTTCATCGTCGCCACCACCTTGCCGTCGCGACCCTCCAGGGTGAAGGCATGCCGGCCGGGATAGAGCAGGCTGAGACGGCGGCGTACATTTGTCAGTCCGATCCCGGGACGGCGACGGCGCGGAGCGGCGGCCTCCTCCAGCTTGCCCGTGTTCGAGATCATGACGTGAAGGACATCGCCTTCGATCTCGATGTCGAGATGGACATCGAGACCGTCGTCTCGGCGACCGTGCTTGACGGCGTTCTCGATCAGCGGCTGCAGCAGGAAGCTGGCGATGCGGCGCTCTCCGGCATCGTGGCTGACATTGATCTGAGTCCTGAGACGCTCGCCGAACCGCGCCTTCTGGACGCCGAGATAGGCCATCAACCCGGCGACTTCGGCGTCGACCGTCACGACGGTCTGGTTGATGCCGTCGAGCGAGTGACGAAGATAGCCCGTGAGGTCGCGCAGCATGGTGAGCGCCGCCTGCGGATGCTCGGGAATCTCCTCGGCCACCCCGTTCAGGGCGTTGAACAGGAAGTGCGGGTCGAGCTGCAGGCGCAGCTCCTCGAGTTCCAGGCGCAGCGCCTCGGCCTCGGCCTGCATGGCGTGCTTGTGCTCTTCCTGCTTGGCACGCTCGGCATGGATCCAGAAGTAGCAGAGGCTCCAGGCACCCAGCGCCAGCACGTAGTGGAACCAGGGGACGGCGATCTGCTCGAGCAGCGTCCAGTCGGGGATGTCCCAGCCGACGATCTGGCGGGTGATGAACCCGATGGAGACGGCAACCAGCGCTGCGCCGGCCGACAGCAATACGATCAGGGCCAGCGACCACAGCGTCAGCCGATTGCCGATCTTGCGCGACGAGTAGATCACGGCCAGCCCCGTCGACAACGCGATCAGGCACGGCCACACCACCAGGCTGACGACGACCGCCAGGGCGGCGTTGTGATAGGTCAGCAGCCGGTTCACCAGATCGAGGATGAAGAACAGGCTCCAGCCCACGACCTGTGCGCGCCAGAACACGGGCAGCCTGCCGAACCAGCTTCCGGCCGTGCCGGCTGCGACGCTGAGCATGTGCGCGCGCAAGATCTCGCTTCCCGCTGTTCCCAAAGCCGCCCGCTGACGGTCCCGCGCAATAAAATGCCATTTGTGACGATGCGGCAAGCGCGCGGCCACAGGTTGGCCACCGATTGACCACTGGGTTCACCGATTAACCCGCCCGCTTCACCGAGAGTCGGGCCGCACCCCAATGCCGTCCTGCGATCGACATGACATATCGCCGTGACACGGCGACGCAGCGGGAGAGGCAGAGATGGCGACCATCAACTACTCGGTTGGCGACAACTGGAACTCGGGCTTCATCGGTAGCATCAAGGTGCCGGGCGGCTCCTCGGGCCTGCATGGCTGGACCCTGGAGTTCGACGCCAGCTTCGACATCTCGAACATCTGGGGTGCCGAGATCGTCTCCCGTGTCGGCAACCACTATGTGATCCGCAACGCCGCCTGGACTGCCGACGTGCCGGCAAACGGCGAGGCAAGCTTCGGCTTCGAGGCCAAGCCGGGCTCCGGCGGCACCACGGCGACAGGCTTCACCCTGAACGGCACGGCCGGCACCTCCAACCCGCCTCCGGTCGTGGTTCCGACGATCTCGATCGACGATGCCTCGATCACCGAAGGCGACAGCGGCACGAGCCAGCTCACCTTCACCGTCAAGCTCTCGCAGGCCGCCAGCGGACCGGTGACGCTGAGCTACTCGACCGCCAACGGCACGGCGACCGCGGGCTCCGACTTCGGCGCACTCAGCGGCACCCTCACCTTCGCCGCCGGCGAGACCACCAAGACCATCACCGTGCCGATCACCGGCGACACCGCGGTCGAGGCCAACGAGACCTTCACCGTCAGCCTGGCGATCCCGTCCGGCGCCACCATCGCCGACGGCGCGGCGACCGGCACCATCGTCAACAACGATGTGGCACCGCCTCCTCCGCCGCCGCCGACCGGCAGCCTGTCGCTCGATTACGGCGTCGTCAGCAACTGGGGCTCGGGCTTCACCGCCTCGATGGCGGTCGGCGCCGGCAGCGCCGCCCTCAACGGCTGGACTGTCGAGTTCGACGCCTCGTTCACCATCACCAACATCTGGAGCGCCACCATCGTCAGCCATGTCGGCAACCACTATGTGGTGAAGGACGCCGGCTGGAACGGCAGCGTCGCCGGCGGCAAGGAGACATCGTTCGGCTTCCAGGCGACTCCGGGCAGCAGCGGCACGGCCGCCTCGGGCTTCGTCATCAACGGCACGGCGGTAGGCGCCGATCCGACGCCCCTGCCGATGCTTTCGGTTGCAGACGCTACGGTGGCGGAAGGCAACAGCGGCACGCACGAGCTCGCCTTCACCGTGACATTGTCGGCCGCGGCCACCGGTCCAGTGACGGTGGCCTACGCCACCAGCAACGGCACGGCGACGGCCGGCAGCGACTACGCCGCACTCTCGGGCACGCTCACCTTCGCAGCCGGCGAGACCTCCAAGGTCGTGCGCGTGCAGGTGTCGGGCGATACCGCGGTCGAAGGCAACGAGACGCTGACGCTCACCTTGTCGTCGCCAACCGGCGCCACCATCGCCGACGGTACCGCCGTCGGCACCATCATCAACGACGACACCGCTTCCTTGCCCACGCTTTCCGTTGCCGATGCCACCGTCAGTGAAGGCAACAGCGGGGTGGAGGATCTCGCCTTCACGGTCTCGCTATCGGCCGCGGCAACGGGTCCCGTCACCGTGGCCTATGCCACCAGCAACGGCACGGCGACCGCGGGCAGCGACTATACGGCCGCCAGCGGCACCTTGACCTTCGCCGCCGGCGAGACGTCGAAAGTGGTGCACATCCAGGTCAGCGGCGACACGGCGGTGGAGGGCAACGAAACCCTGACGCTCACCCTCTCCTCGCCCAGCGACGCCACCATCGCCGACGGGACGGCCATCGGCACCATCACCAACGACGATGCCGCCCCCCTGCCGACGGTCAGCATCTCCGACGCCTCGGTGACCGAGGGCAATCCCGGCCAGGGCGGCACGGCGGCCGGCTGGTTCAGCACGTCAGGCAACCAGATCGTCGATTCGGCCGGCCATTCGGTCCAGATCGCCGGTGTGAACTGGTTCGGCTTCGAATCGTCGAACCTGGCGCCGCACGGCCTGTGGACGCGCGGCTACAAGGACATGATGGATCAGATGAAGGACCTCGGGTTCAACACGATCCGTCTGCCCTTCTCCAACGACACGATCCACGGCAGCGGCACGCCCAACGGCATCGACTTCTCCAAGAATCCGGACCTGCAGGGCCTCACGGCCATGCAGATCATGGACAAGATCGTGGCCTATGCCGGCGAGATCGGGCTGAAGATCATCCTCGATCACCATCGCAATGATTCCGGCCCCGGCCCCTCCTCGAACGGCCTGTGGTACGACGCCCAGCATCCCGAATCGCAGTGGATCTCCGACTGGCAGATGCTGGCGACGCGCTACGCCAACGACCCGACGGTGATCGGCGCGGACCTGCACAACGAGCCCTACAACGGAACCTGGGGCGGCGGCGGGCCGACCGACTGGACGGCGGCGGCCGAGCGCGCCGGCAACGCCATCGGCGCGGTCAATCCCAACTGGCTGATCTTCGTCGAGGGCGTCGCCAACTATCAGGGCCAGTCCTACTGGTGGGGCGGCAACCTGATGGGCGTGCGCGACCGGCCGATCGACCTCAACGTCGACAACAAGCTGGTCTATTCGGCGCACGACTATCCCAACTCGGTGTGGGCCCAGCCATGGTTCCAGGGCAGCGACTTCCCGGCCAACCTGCCGGCCAAGTTCGACCAGATGTGGGGCTACATCTACAAGGAAGGCATCGCCCCCGTTTACATCGGCGAGTTCGGCACCAACCTCACCGATCCCAAGGACGCGCCGTGGTTGGAGGCCATCACCTCCTACCTGGCGGGCGACCTCGACAACAATGGCACGACCGACATCCCGGCCGGGACCACGGGCGTCAGCTGGACCTTCTGGTCGTGGAATCCCAACTCGGGCGACACCGGCGGCATCCTGGCCAGCGACTGGCGCACGGTTAACCAGAACAAGATGGCGTACCTGACGCCGATCGAGTTCGACTTCGACACCGGCGTGTCGGAAGGTGGATCGACCGGGCCGCACGCGACGTTCGTGGTGACGCTGTCGGTGCCGGCGAGCGAGACGGTGACGGTGGACTATCACACCGTGACGGGCACGGCGGGCAGCGCCGACTTCACCGGTGCCAGCGGCACGGTGACTTTCGCACCCGGCGAGACGAGCAAGACCATCACCATCGCCATCTCGCCGGACACGCTGGTCGAGGGCAACGAGCAGTTCAGCATCGTGTTGAGCAACCCGCACAGCGCCACCATCGCCGACGGCACCGGCGTGGGCACCATCGTCGACGACGACACCGCGCCGCTCCCTGTCGTGCCGACGCTCATCATCAACGACGCCTCGATCACCGAAGGCGACAACGGCACCAGCCAGCTCAGCTTCACGGTGAAGCTGTCACAAGCCGCCAGCGGGCCGGTCACGGTCAACTACTCGACCGCCAACGGCTCGGCGACGGCGGGCAGCGACTACAGTGCGCTGAGCGGCACCCTCACCTTCGCCGCAGGCGAGACCACCAAGACCATCATCGTGCCGATCACCGGCGACACGACGGTCGAAAGCAACGAGGCCTTCACCGTCAACCTGGCGGCTGCCTCCGGCGCCACCATCGTCGACGGCTCCGCGGTCGGCACCATCGTCAACAACGATTCGGCACCGCCTTCCGACGGCGATCTCGCCGCCCACCTGACCCTGGCCGATTCGTGGAACAGCGGCTTCAACGCCAACATTGTCGTGCACAACGACGGCAGCTCGATGTCGAATTGGCAAATCGTGATCGAGATGCCGAATCAGATCACCGACATCTGGAACGCCAGGATCATCAGCCACGAAGGCAACAGCTACGTGATCGGACCGGCGGCGTGGAACGGCACCTTGGCGCATGACGGCGAGACCAGCTTCGGCTTCGTGGCGTCGGGCGCCTACAACGCCGCAGCTGTCCACGTCCACGGCGTCGGACAGGACGACGTGCCGGATGCGGTGCCGAAAGTGCCCACCGGCCTGCACGCAACCTCAGTCTCCAGCACCTCGGCAATGCTGAGCTGGGACGCCTCGAGCGTGCCGGGCGGCGGCTTCATCACGGGCTATGCGATCTTCGTCGGCGACGAGCAGGTCGCCATGACCACCAGCACGAGCTACCGCGTCACCGGCCTTTCAGCGGACACCGACTACCACTTCTCGGTAGCGGCGATCGACGCGGCCGGGTCGTCGGCCCACACCGGCGCGATATCGGCGCACACGACGTTGCCGCTGCCCGACGCCGACGACGGGCACATGTTCTCGCCCTACATCGACATGGCGATGTCGAGCGCGGCCGACCTCGCAGGCATCTCCGCGGCGTCGGGCATCACCAACTTCACCCTGGCGTTCGTGCTCGCCTCCACCGAGGGCATCGGCTGGCAGGGCTGGGGCGGCATCGAGGACGACACCCTGGCTAACGGCACGACCATCCTGGAGCACGTGCAGGACATCCAGGCGGCCGGCGGCAACATCACGATCTCCTTCGGCGGCGCCGCCGGCACGGAGGCGGCGCTGGCCGCGACCAGCGCCTCGCAATTGCAGGCCCAGTACCAGTCGGTGATCGATCGCTACCACATCGATTCGATCGACTTCGACATCGAGGGCGCGGCCGTCGCCAACCAGCAATCCCTGGTGCTGCGCGACCAGGCGATCGTCGGGCTGCAGGCAGCCAATCCCGACCTGAAGGTGTCGTTCACCCTGCCGGTGTTGCCGACCGGGCTCACCGCCGACGGCCTGCACGTGCTGCAGCAGGCGATGGCCGATGGCGTGCGCGTCGACATCGTCAACATCATGACCATGGATTACGGTGCCTCGGTCGACAACAACGGCCAGATGGGGCTTTCGGCCATCCAGGCCTCGGAGGCGACGCAGCAGCAACTCGCCTCGATCGGCCTGAACGCCAAGATCGGCATCACGCCGATGACCGGCGTCAACGACATCGCCTCGGAGGTCTTCAAGCTCTCCGACGCGCAGATGCTGGTCGACTATGCCAACAACGATCCGGATGTCGCCATGCTGTCGCTGTGGTCGGTGGCGCGCGACAACGGCAACTCGGCCGCCGCCAACCATGCCTCGCCGGACAGCAGCGGCATCGCACAGAACCCGTACGAGTTCGCGGGCATCTTCCACCAGTACGACATTCTGTAACTGGACGTCAGCCCGACCGGAGCGGAGC
>JAEZHS010000541.1 GCA_023436825.1 Pseudomonadota bacterium
CGATCGCCACGCCCGACGCGGGCGCCAATTTCCCTCTAACGGGGGGGGGGCTTCTGCGCCAGGGCGGTCACGCACGGAGCGAGGCCCTGACACGTGGTCTGCCAATTGTGGTGCTTACGGGGTGGTCATTCTAATGCACCAAGGCAACGTTAGTGCATTGTTGATATTGTATTTTTCTCGGAAGCGCGAGGATGTCCTTGAGCTTGTGCAGGGTCAGGTGCGGTATCTGGTCGATCCGCTTGCGGATGAAAGCCCGGTGGGCATCCAAAACCGGCTTGCGGTGGCCGCCGATCTTGCCCGGCGCCACTGACCCCGTCGTCCGGTAGCGCTGCGACCACTTCACCACCGTGGACGCCGCAACACCAAACCGCGACGCCACCGACCGGCAGCTCTCGCCGCCAGCAACCGCTGCAACCACACGCTCCCGCAGGTCATTCGAAAGAGGGCGCATCAATGCTGGCCTCCATTCCAGCCAGCATTTTGAATCACATTCTCGCCCGCTCTGGATTCCCCTTCGATTCCTTCAAGACTTGAAACGCTCTAGCCCCAGCCCTGCCAGCGGTTCAATAGGGCCGATCCACCTCGCTGTTCACTATGCGTCGCTCGATCTCGGGGAGTTCGACCGGCAGCTTTCCGTGATCCTTGGGGGCTTGGGCGTAGGTCGGCAGGCCGTCGATCGGACCCCAGCGTTCGGGCTCCCCGAGCCCGGAGCGGATCATGGATTTTCCGCAGTGGAAGAAGGCCTCCTTCATCCTGACGACCAGGGCCAGGTCGGGTCGCTTGCCCTGCACCGCCATGGCTTCGAGGAGGTCGCCGTCCGTTGCGATCTGCGCCGTGCCGCTGATGCGCACGACCTCGCGCCGTTTGGGCACGATGAAGATGATCGCGACGTTGGGGTTCTGAAGAACGTTCAGAAACGTGTTGCCGAGGCGGTCGGGAATCGCCAGCGTGTTCCGATCCAGTACCTTGACGAAGCCCGGCGGATCGCCTTTCGGAGAGACATCCATCGCGCCGATGGCATCGATGCTCGAGGCGACGATGAAGGGACACCGTTCGATCCAGGCACGGCAGTGCGGATCGATGTGATCAATGATCTTGGCCACCTGCGTCTCGAAGACTGGACCAAGCAGCGCCCTGATCTCGGCCGCCGTGGTTATCACCGACCTGGGCTGAAACATGCGGGCCTCCATTTCCGGCGATCGTCCGCCGCCGCGTCCTTCCTGTCGCCTACCTCTCCAGCCAGACGTCCTCGAAGCGCCAGTTGTTGTAGATGCTGTTGATGTGCAGCGTCACGTTCTTGACCTGCGGCTGCCAGCAGCCGGCGGCGCGCCCGTAGAAGATGATGGGCCGCGCGATCTCCGCCTGCAGCTTGCGGTCGATGTCCCACACCATCTGCTGGCGTTTCTTCTGGTCGAGCTCGCGCGACTGCGCCTGGAACAGCTTGGTCATCTCGGCGTCGCAGTAGTCGTTGTAGTTGCGCAGCGAGCCGCAGCCGTAGTTCTCGAAGAACGCGACGTCAGGGTCGTCGACCGCCACGCCGCTCAGGTTCAGCGCCACCACGTAGTCCTTCTTGAACACGCGGTTGTAGTAGGCGGCGGTGTCGATGATCTCGAGCTCGCCGTCGACATAGACGTGCTTCAGCTGATCGATCAGGATTACCGCCGGGTCCTTGAAGGGCGCGATGTTGCGCGTGCTGACCTTGATCTTCAGCCGCTTGTCGGGCCCGTAGCCCGCCTCCTGCATCAGCTTTCGCGCTTCCTCGCGCGCCTGGGCGACGTCGCCGTAGCCCGGCACGTCCTTCAGCATCTCCGGCGGCAGGCCCCAGGCGCCGTCGGGCGGCGGCAGCATGATGCCGGCGGCCTTGTCCTCGCCCTCGCTCAGGATGTCGATGAAGGACTTGCGGTCGAGCGTCAGCGCCAGCGCACGGCGGATCCTGGCGTCGTTGAACGGCGGCGCCTCGGCATTGATGATCAGGTTCGTGCTGACACCGCTCTCGCGCATGGTGCACTGCGCCTGGGGCGCGTCCTTCCGGATGTTCTTGAGCAGCGGCACCGTGACGTCGGACGGGAAGGTCATGTCGAATTTGCCGGCGATGAACGACAGCATGCGCGTGCCGCGATCGGGCAGGACGGTGAATTCGATGCCGTCGAGATAGGGCTTGCCCTTTTTCCAGTAGTCGGGGTTCTTCGCGAGCTTGATGCCCTCGTTCATCTTGAACTCGGCGAGCTTGAACGGGCCGGTGCCGACCGGCCGACGCCGCATCTGGTCGGGCGGCACGTGGCAGGGATAGATCGGCGTGTAGCCGGAGGCGAGCAGCGCCAGCAGCGAGGGCTGCGGCGCCTTGAGATGGAAGGTGGCCTGGGTGTCCGAGTCGGCGGTGACCTTTTCGACGTTGGTCCACCACGCCGATCGCGGATTGCGCCGCAGCTTGGCCTCGCTCTCGCCGCCCAGCAGCAGGTCGAAGGTGCAGGCAACGTCCTTGGCGCTGAACGGCTTGCCGTCGTGCCACTTCACACCGTCGCGCACGGTGAAGACCAGCTTGGTGTTGTTGTCCGTCCAGCTCCACTTGGTGGCGAGGTCGGGCACGACGAGTCGAGGCTGTTCTTCGCCACGTGCTGATCGAACATCACGAGATTGTTGTAGAGCGACATGAACGGCACGGCGACGGATACCGTCGCCTCCTCGTGGATCGAGGCGCTGGGCGGCGAGTCCATGTGCTGGATCCTGAGCACGCCGCCGGTCTTCTGGGCGGCCGCGGGGCTCGCGACGGCAAGCGCCAGCATGGTGATGAGGCAGCCGAGGCGGCCGCTTTGGCTCTACATTGGTTCCTCCCGAATTTAGGAGGAGCGTAGCGCAACGCCAACCAAGAGCATCAGGCGCATACCGCTGGGCGATAGAGAGTGGCTCCGGAGTGCCGCGTCTCTCCAAGTTGCGCTTGGGAACGAAGACTTACATCAGCCACTGGTTTCCGAAGCTGCTCGTGAAGTCGAGCTGCACGACCAGGTCGTTGAAGTCGTGGTCGCCGCCGCCGCGCGTGTCCTCCCAGCCCCAGGTGTTGTGGCCGTAGTTGACGATGTGCCCGCGGCCGTCGCTGTTGGCATGGGCGAAGGCATAGAACACGTCGCCGGTCGAGCGGTTGGTCAGCATCATGGCGATCTTGTCGCCGGCATCGACGGTGATCGCCGTCTGCTCGAAGAAGCCGTAGCCCGGCCCCAGCAGCAGGCTGCCGCCGGACTGCAGGCCATAAGCGTGGGCTGCCACCGCCTCGGCGTAGCCCGCGTCGCCGGGATTGAGGTTGCCGATCTTCCCGGAGTAGTCGTCGACCTTGTAGAAGGTGAGGGCGAGCTGGTCCTCGCCGTTCTGGCGCACGCGCACGATCGCGTTCTGGCCGTCGGCGGCGCCGACCGTCTCGGCCACCGCCACGGCGCGCGCCAGATGGATGTCGCCGCCTGTCAGCGTATTGGTCACGCCATCGGTGGTCACGCTGAACGGCTTGGTCGAGAAGTCGGCCATGCCGAAGGGGCTGGTGAGGTTGGCCTGGTTGGCGAACCCCGTGCCCTGGCCGATGACGGCCGAGACCGAGGTCCCGGCCGCGACGTCCCACGAGCCGACCCAGCCCAGGGCCTACTTGTCGAACAGGCGCACGAGGTTGGGATCGAAATTGTCCTGCATCACCTGCTCGGCGAAGCGCGACGTCCAGGCGTAGGTGGCCGCGACCGTATCGTCGAAGTTGATGGTGTGGTCACCCAGCGTGAGGGAGGACTTCATCGGTGCCACGGTCGTGGCCTGGATCAGGAACGTCTGGTCCGCGCCGCTCGTCCAGCCGGTGCCGCCGCTGCCGCCTTCGATCAGCGACGGGATGTCCGCGAACGACATCTGGTGATGGGCGATGTGCGTCAGCTCGCGGGCCAGCAGCAGGGCGTTGGGCGTGCCGAGCCCGCTCGCCAGGTCGTAGCCTGCCGCGGCCGAGTAGCCGTAGCCGGTCGGCGTGATGTTGACGCCGTCGCTGGTGATCGAGCCGCCGAGCACGAACGACGAGGCGTTCGTGCCCATGGTGATGTCGTTGAACACCGCCGGTGCGATCGCCGAGGCCATGTAGAGCAGGTCGTTCATGTAGCCGAGCTGCGGCAGATTCTGGTCGTGGAACACCGCGTTGAGCTGCGCCGTCAGGCCGGCCCAGAAGGGCGTCGAGGCGCTGGTGCCGTCGTCGCCCTGCACGCCGGTCATGTCCGCGCCGGGCACCAGCCAGAACATGTTGCCCCCGGCATTGGCCGAGACGTCCGGATTGCCGCGGCCCGGCAGGCGATAGGGGTCGTTGGTCACGGGCGTGAGCCCGTAGTCCTTCTGGTACTGCGGAATCGGCGTACCCGGATCGGCGCCGCCGCCGCTGGTGTTGTTGTGCAGATAACCCGTCGGGTTCTGGCTGCCCGGCACGCCGAAGGCATCGCCGTTGAGGTAGTAGCGGTTCCAGATCGTCTCGACGAAGGCGGTACCCGCGCTGGCCGCGTCTGGCATCGCGGTCAGGCCGCCCGCCGCCAGCTTCCACAGCATCGCGAGGTCGCCGGCCATCGCCTTCTGGGTGACGTCGGCCAGGGTCGCGTCGGCCTGGGCGGCGCCGACGGTGCTGAGCGAAGTGCCGCCCACCATCACGACGTAGGCGCTGTCGCGGCTGGTGTTGGCATTGGTCAGGCCATTACCAAAGGAATTGCCCGAGCCGCGATCGCCCATGTCGCTGAACAGCGAGATGTTGCGCAGCGCCACGTCGGTCCACAGCTCGTGGGTCGCCTTGTAGAAGGGCGAGCCGGGCGCGACCTGCGAATTGAAGCTGAACGACGAGGTGATGACCTGCGGGTTGTTGGCGAGGTCCCAGATCGCCGACTGGTAGGCCGTGAAGTTGGTGGAGTTGGCGCCGTGGGTGCCGCCCGAGCCGGCATACAGCACAAGCGGACTGTTGGGCGCCACCGTCGCCACGATGCCGACATCGAGCGAGCGCTCGCCGGACGCGCTGCTCTGTCCCGGCACGGGCGTGGTATAGAACTGACCACCGCCGGCCACCGAGATCGCCGTCGCCCCGGTCGGCACGCCGGCTGCCGCGCGATAGGCGTCGAGCGCCGCCTGGAAGCCATTGCCCCGGTTGTCGCCGTCAAGCGCGGTGCCGACGCCCGGCTCGACCAGCCCGATGGTGCCCGTCGGCACCGTGCTGCCGAGCGGCAGGTTGTAGTAGCTCGAGCCCAGTATCTGCGGGAAGGCGCGATGGGCTGCGGTCGATGCGTTGCCCAGGCTCTGCCAGCCCTGCGGCAGGTCGGCGGCGAAGCCGACGCCGGGGGTGGCCAACTCCGACTGGAACTTATTGGTGTCGAACCACAGGCCCGACACGCCGAGGCTCGAGAGGCTGGTGGGCAGGGAGAGGCTGCCCGTCCAGTACCAGTTGCCGTCGCCCTGCGCGTCCTGGGCCATCAGCTGGGCCTGCGGCCCGAACAGGGTCGAGAAGCTGTCCTGCGTGACCTGCACCCAGACGGTGCGCGAGGCGGCCGACGAGACGTAGCCGTTGGCGACGCCGTTTTCGGCGCTGAGCTGGTCGAGCGTCTTGATGCCCAGCGCCTGCAGCTCCGTCAGCACCTGGCTGTAGTTGCCGGCGTCGGCGCCGTACTTGGTCCACAGCGTGCCGTTTTCGTTGAGCGTCGCCAGCTCCTTTTGGCGCGTCGCCCAGTTGCTCGACAGCAGCGCCGTCGGATCCTCGGCGCGGTCGAGCACCAGCGCGACGTTGAGCACGATCGGCCCGGTGATCTGCACCCCGCCGGTCGGCGGCCCGGCGGCATTGCTGCGCCAGCTCGAGAAGTCCATGAAGGTAGCGTTCTCGAGCTGGGTGTAGCCCGGATAGAACGCGTAGTCGTCGTCGGTGATGGTGGCGCCGTTGGCGACGGTGATGGTCTCCTGGAGCGCCCCGCCGGCCGCGGTGATCTGCCATTGGTTGCCGGCAAGGTGGGTGAAGGTGGCGCCCTGCGCCGCCGTGCCGTAGCCGAAGAATTGCAGGAAGTCGTTGTCGCCGCCGCGGCCGGAGAAGTCGGTGATCGTATCGCCGTTGGCCTGGCCGGCCTCGAACTGGAACCAGTCGTCCTGCCCGCCGCCGGTCAACGTGTCGATGCCGGCGCCTCCGTTCAGCACGTCGTGCTCGTTGTCGCCGGTCAGCGTGTCGTTGCCCGCGCCGCCCAGTAGCACGTCGCTGCCTGCGCCGCCGCTCAGCGTGTCGGCTCCATCGCCACCGATCAGCAGGTCGTTGCCGTTGCTGCCCGTCAGCGTGTCGTCGGCCGAGCCGCCAATCAGCACGTCGTTGCCGTCGCCGCCCTCCAGCGTCGACACGACATTGGAGGCGCGGATCGTGTCGTTGCCGCTGCCGCCGATCGCCTTGTCGACGACGGTGTCGTAGGCGATGGCGATGTTGTTCGTGCGGCCGCCGACGCTGGAGAAGGTGCCGGGCGTGAGATCGACGGTGGCGTTCTGTCCGAAGCCCGAGAGGTCGAGGGTATTGCCGGTGCCGTGGCTCCAGATCGTGACGATGGCCGACGGATTCCGGGTGAAGTTGTAGATCCCGCCGAAATAGTCGTCCGTGAAGGTCGAGTTGAAGCCGTAGGTGTCTCCGCCGTCGAAGGTGGCGTTGGTCGAGGCGCCGTACAGGCGCTGCGCCGCCAGGATGTCGAGCATCTGCGGCGACAGCGGCACGTACTCGGTGCCGGGCGCATCCGTGCCGAGATCGGTCCACTGCACGTAGGTGGCATAGTCGCCGTAGTAGCGCGCCGCGGCGTCGTTGGCGTCGATGTAGGACATCACCGCCCACAGGCGGGAGTCGTAGGCGCCGAACTGCTGTTGCGCGGTGTTTACGTCGAAGTTGTAGGGCCCGCCATGGCCCAGGCCGACGATGTGGCCAACCTCGTGGATCAGCGTGCTCCACACGAAGCCGTTGGAGGTGCCGGAATTGAGGTCGATCGGCCCGTACCCTGGCGCCGAAGTGTCGACCGAGATGATCGCGCCATGCTCGGGCGCCTGGAGGATCGTGGGGCTGCCGACATCGACTGTACGGCTGTCGTTGAAGTTGGCGTAGGCCTTCTTGTCGGTGCCGCGGATCACCGTGATGTTGGCGTCCGCCGCACTTGTCGCCAGCTGGAAGTCGATGTCGGCGATGCCGCTCCAGAAGGAGAAGCTGCCTTCCCACACGATCTTCTCGGTGTTCGTCCAGCCCGAGGCGTCGGCGAACCAGTACTTGACGGTGCCGCCCGCCTGGCCGGGCGTAGCATTGCCCCATTTGATGGGATCGCCGACGTTCCTGTATTCCGCCGGCACCACCAGCGACCCGTCGGGCAAGTAGGTCAACGTGTAGTAGCTGGTTTGCGCGACGAGACCGTTCGCATCGACGCCCGAGATGTAGGTGACCTCAGCTTCCTGCTGTTCATTGATCGGCATGACGCGGCACCCAAACTCCAACTACACACGGGGATCGCGATCCTATTGCGATGATTTCGCCCCAACAAGATGCTCGTGCCGTCTCACACTGTCATGCAGTCATTTACTCACGTTCAAAGGCAAACCACCGTCTTGCGGGATGGCTCGCGCGCTGCCAAGAAACGCAAAGGGGAGTGCACAAACCGAGGGGAGAGGGGACGCAATAATGAATCCAGCACGGCATCGCGTGAGCCGCCGCCACGTCCTGGCCGGGACCGCGCTGCTCCTGCCCGGCGCAGCCCGTGCCGCCGAGTGGCCCGAGCGTCCGATCCGCATGATCATTCCGTTCGCGCCCGGCGCCGGCGCCGACATCGTCGGGCGGACCTTCGGCGAGGAGCTGGCCAAGGCGCTCGGCCAGCCTGTGGTGATCGACAACAAGGGTGGCGCCGGCGGCCTGCTGGGCACCGTCGAAGGCGTGCGCGCGGCGCCCGACGGCTACACGCTGCTGCTCACTTCGCAGGGCACGACGGTGTGGAACCTCGGCCTCTACAAGTCGCCAGGCTACGATCCGCTGAGGGATCTCATACCGGTCACCGTCAACGGCGAATTGCCCAACGTGATGGTGGTGGTGCCTTCGAATCCCGCCGCGACCGTCGCCGAGTTCGTCGCCCAGGCGAAGGCCAAGTCCGGCGAGCTCACCTACGGCTCGAGCGGCATCGGCTCGAGCCTGCACCTGTCGGGCGTGATCCTCGAGCAGCGCGCCGGCGTGCGCCTGCAGCACGTCCCCTATCGCGGCGCGCCGGCGGCGGTGCTCGCCGTGATCAACGGCGAGGTGACGACGGGCTTCTTCAACGCGCCGACGGTGCTGCCCCAGATCAAGGCCGGCAAGCTGAAGGCGCTCGCCGTCACGTCGAAGGACCGCTCGCCGCTCCTGCCCGACGTGCCGACCATGATGCAGGCGGGCCTCCCCGACTTCGTCGTCGCCGTGTGGCTGGGCTTTGCCGTGCCGGCCAACACGCCGGCCAACGTCGTTCAGCGCCTCAATGTCGAGATCAACCGCATCAGCCAGAACCCGCAGATCAAGGACAAGCTCCTGGTCCAGGGCTTCGAGATGCTGCCCCCGATCTCGCCCGCCGCGGCGCGGAAAACCATCGAAGACGACCAGGCCTTCTGGCTACCCATCATCAAGCAGTCCGGCGCGGCGGCGGAGTAGCCTGCGAGCGCGGTCCATAATCAAACAAGCCGCAGAAACCACTGCGCGCCAATGCAGAAAGCGCGATGCCGCTCGCGGCCCACGCCCAGGCGACGTCGGTGTATCTCTGTTACGAAGGCGACATCTCCAGCCAGGACAGCGCGCACGCCATCACCGCCGGCGTGCGCATGACGTGGTGACCCGTTTTGGGTGATGGCGACGTTGACGAAGGTCGACCTGAAACTAGGCTGCGCTGCGCGACCAATGAAAGCACCAGACATGCACCGACTCCGCCGGCGCCAGCTTCTCTGCACGACCGCGCTGGCCTTCGCCCTGCCGCTGCTTCCGGCAGTGCCGGCATCGGCCCAGGTCAATTGCACCCCTCCCGGCGGCGGCGTGAGTTCCTGCGCCCAGGCGCAGGACCAGTATCCGTATCTCCAGCCGTTCGCGACCCTGCCGAACACAGCTGCCGGCCAAGCGTTGCTCGACAACAACCTCGGCACCGTCATCGACATCTACCAGAACGCCACGACGGCGCAGCGCAACCAGGCCGCGCTGAATGCCAATACCGAAATCTCGGCGCTGCAATATCACATATGGGGCATGGCCTCGGGCCTGCCGCTGCAGATCACCAGCCCGGCGGGTCCCGAGCAGCTAACGGCCATGGCGATCAACGCCTCGTCCTTCGGCAACGGCCAGGCCGGCGCGGCCTTCGTGCCGCTGGGCGCCGGCGTCGCCGCGACGGCCAACCTGGCGACGACCATGGCGACCGGCCTCTCATCCACGATGAGCGGGCGCATCCAATCCATCCTGGAGTTCGCCCTCGGCGCGCCGCAGATCGAGGCGATGAAGTACAGCTTCGGCTCCTACAACGCGTGGTACAATCTGGGACAGGCGACACCCTGGGCGACCACGCCGTATCCGGGCGCGCAGACGACCTTTCCCGGCAGCCAGGATCTGCGCCCCTACCAGGTCTCCTCGACCATCGCCAATGCGCCGTGGTCGAGCCTGCCGCCGTCGCAACAGCCGTGGAGCTACGCCCAGCTCGGCCAGATCAACGGCAACTGGGTCGAGAACGAGAACAGTCCCTCGTTCATGAGCGGCCATTCGACGATGGGCAATACGACCGCCCTGTTGAACGCCATCCTGATGCCGCAGGCCTATCAAAGCGTGATGGTGTCGGCGCTGCAGTTCGGCCTCAGCCGCAACGTGCTGGGCGTGCACTATCCGCTCGACATCATCGGCGGGCGCATCCTCGCGTACTATACGATGACGCAGCTGCTGGCGGCCAATCCGCTCTACGTCAACTCGTCTTTCTACAAGGCCGTCTCCAGCACCTCGACCCAGCTCGGCAAGGAGCTTGGTCCGGTGACGGCCGTACCCTACGCCCAGTGCGCGGGAGGCAACGTCGCGTCGTGCCTCGCCAACGGCACGTTTCCCAACGCCAGCCAGCTCACCGCGGCCAACCAGGCCTACGTGAACATCGCCACCTACGGTCTGCAGGGACCGGTGCCGGCCAACAGCACGACCATGGCGCCGGCGAATTCGAACCTCCTGCTGTTCACGCGCTTTCCCTATCTCACCACGCAGCAGCAGCTCGACGTGCTGAGCTCGACCATGATGCCGGCCGGCGTGCCTCTCGACGACGACAGCGGTTGGGCGCGGCTCAATCTCTATGCTGCGGCTGGAGGCTACGGCGCGTTCAACAACGGCATGATTACGGTCAACATGAACGCCGCATCGGGCGGCTTCAACGCCATGGACTTCTGGAGCAACAACATCAGCGGCACGGGTGGCCTCACCCTGCAGGGCACCGGCACGCTGGTGCTGGGCGGCAACAATACCTACACCGGCGGCACCGTGGTGGGCTGCGCCCAGGGCAACTGCACGCCGACACTGGGCCTCAGCGGCACGCTGATCGGCAACCTGACGACCTATCCGGGCGCGACCTTCGTGAGCGGCGGCGGCTATTCAGTGCTGCCGGGCTCGACGCTCAGCAACGGCGGCACCTTTCAGTCGGTCAATTCGGTGCTGGTGAACCAGGGCACGCTCGTCAACAGCGGCACGATGTCGACCGACATCGCCAACACCGGCACCGCCATCAACACCGGCAGCATCGTCGGCAGCATTGCCAACGGCGGCAGCTTCCTGAACAACGGCTTCGTGAGCGGCAGCGTCGCCAACGGCGGCACGCTGGGCGGCATCGGCACGGTGGGCGGCAATGTCGTCAATGCCGGTGTCGTGGCGGCCGGCAACCCGACCGGCACCTTCACCGTCTCGGGCAACTTCGCCAATACCAGCACCGGCACGCTGAGCGTACAGGTCAACGGCCCGGGCCAGAACGGCCTGCTCAATGTCGGTGGCGCGGCGGCGCTCGAGGGCGGTACGGTGAGCGTTGTCGCCCAGCCCGGCACCAACTATGCGGCGAGTTCCACCTACAGGATCCTGAACGCCGCCGGCGGACTTGCCGGCAGCTTCGCCTCGGTGAACGAGCTCTATCCCTTCCTGCAATCGAGCCTGAGCTACGACGCCAACAACGCCTACCTTACGCTGCAGATCGGCGGCTTCGCGGCCCAGGCACTGAACAGCACCCAGTACGCTGTCGGCGCCGTGCTCGACGCCAACGTGAACACCGCCACCGGCGACTTCGCCACCGTGCTGGGTACGCTCGCCACGGCCACGGCGTCGCAGGGACAAGCCGTCATGACCGCCATCAGCGGCAACAACTATGCGGGCTTCTCGACGTCGATGGTCCAGGGCATGCAGCTCTTCATGAACAATTTCAGCAACCAGACAGGCGGCGGCGGTTCGCCGATGAGCAACCGCGTGGCGCTGGCCGAAGCCTGCGATGTCGCCTGCGATGCGACCACGCCGCCGAAGTGGGGCGCCTGGGGCGGCGCGCTGGGTGGTCTCGGCACGATCGGCGCCGGCCAGTCGGTCGGCACCGTCACCTACAATGCCGGCGGCTTCGCCGCGGGCCTCGATCGCCTGGTGACGGACAATTTCCGCATGGGCGTGACGGCCGGCTACAGCACGGGCACGCAGTGGGTCGGCGGCTTCGACGGCATGGGCCGTTCCAACACCTTCCAGGTCGGCCTCTATGGCGGCTTCGCCCAGGACAAGGTCTATGCCGACGGCCTGATCGGCTATGCCTACACCTGGAACCAGATGTGGCGGAACATCGCCGTTCCCGGCCTGCAGCAGCGCACCGCCAACGGCCAGACCGGGGCCAACCAGTGGTACGGCCAGCTCGAGACGGGCTACCGCTTCGATATCGGCACCAATGCCAACGCCTTCGTGACGCCGTTCGCCCGACTGCAGGCCTA
>JAEZHS010000600.1 GCA_023436825.1 Pseudomonadota bacterium
ACATCAGCCTGTCGTTCGGCGGCGTGAAGGCGCTCACCGACATCAGTTTCGACATCGCCAAGGGCGAGATCCGCGCCATCATCGGCCCCAACGGCGCCGGCAAGTCGTCGATGCTGAACTGCATCAACGGCTTCTATCATCCGCAGCAGGGCGCCATCACCTACAAGGGCGTGCGCCGCAGCCAGATGCGCCCGCACGAGGCAGCCGAGCAGGGCATCGCGCGGACCTTCCAGAACATCGCGCTGTTCCGCGGCATGTCGACCCTCGACAACATCATGACGGGGCGCAACCTGCGCATGAAGACCGGCCTGTTCTGGCAGGCGCTGCGCATCGGTCCGGCCGAGCGCGAGGAGATCGAGCACCGCCGAGCGGTCGAGCGGATCATCGACTTCCTGGAGATCCAGCACGTCCGCAAGGTGCCGGTCGGCCAGCTGCCCTACGGCCTGCAGAAGCGTGTCGAGCTCGGCCGCGCGCTGGCGGCACAGCCCGAGCTGCTGCTGCTCGACGAGCCGATGGCCGGCATGAACATCGAGGAGAAGCAGGACATGTGCCGCTTCGTGCTCGACGTGAACGACGAGTTCGGCACCACGATCTGCCTGATCGAGCACGACATGGGCGTGGTCATGGACATCTCCGACCGCGTCGTGGTCCTCGACTACGGCAAGAAGATCGGCGACGGCGTGCCCGACGAGATCAAGCGCAACCAGGCGGTGATCGACGCCTATCTCGGGGTGAGTCAGTGATGTCGGCGTACTGGCAATCCACGCTCATGTTCCTCTCCCCCTTGGGGGAGAGGTTGGGTGAGCGGGTGCAACACGAAGATTGCCTCCTGCATCACCCCCTCACCCAGCCTCTCCCCCAAGGGGGAGAGGAACATGAGAAGAGAGAAGAACGTGGGAGAGGCGCCTCATGCTAGGCCCCTTCCTGGAAACCCTGATCGGCGGGCTGCTGACCGGCGTGCTCTATTCGCTGGTGGCGCTGGGCTTCGTGCTGATCTTCAAGGCCTCGGGCGTGTTCAACTTCGCCCAGGGCGCGATGGTGCTGTTCGCCGCCCTGACCCTGGCGCGCCTTACCGGCGAGATCGACGGTCGCGAGGTGCATCTCGCCAATTTCGCCATTGCCGCGGCGATCCTCGGCAGCGCGCTCGCCTTCATCGGCTGGTACGCTTGGCGCGAGTACGCGATGCGCGGCGGCGGACCCGTCCAGCGTAGCCGCATGATCGTGCTGGCCGGCGTCGGCGCGCTGATCGGCGGCGCCGTCGCCTGGCTCTACGGCAAGGGCTCGTGGCCGCTCTGGGTCGCCCTGCCGGCGACGGCCGCGATCATGGGCGTGCTGGCCTATGCCATCGAGCGCCTGGTGCTGCGTCACCTGGTGAACCAGGAAGGCATCATCCTGTTCATGGCGACGCTGGGCATCGCCTACTTCCTCGACGGCTTCGGCCAGACGCTGTGGGGCAGCGACATCTACAAGATCAATCTCGGCCTGCCCAAGGACCCGATCTTCCTGTTCGAGAACGTCTTCGAAGGCGGCCTGCTGGTCGAGCCGGGCGACCTGGTGGCGGCGCTCATCGCCGGCCTCCTGGTCGTGGTGCTGGCGATCTTCTTCCAGAAGACGCGCATCGGCCGCGCGCTGCGCGCCGTCGCCGACGATCATGCGGCGGCCCAGTCGGTCGGCATCCCGCTCAACACCATCTGGCTGATCGTCTGGACGGTGGCGGGCTTCGTGGCGCTGGCCGCCGGCGTCATCTGGGGCGCCAAGCTCGGCGTGCAGTTCTCGATCTCCCTGATCGCGCTCAAGGCGCTGCCGGTGCTGATCCTGGGCGGCTTCACCTCGGTGCCGGGCGCGATCGTCGGCGGCCTGATCATCGGCGCCGGCGAGAAGCTCTCCGAGGTCTTCCTGGCGCCCATCCTGGTCAAGCAGTTCGATCTCGCCGGTGGCGGTATCGAGAACTGGTTCGCCTACATGCTGGCGCTGGTCTTCCTGCTGTTCAGGCCGCAGGGCCTGTTCGGCGAACGCATCATAGAGCGAGTGTAAGAGAGCGGGTCTGACCGATGCTTTACCGCGAGGCCGGCCAGTTCAAGACGACCTACGGGGCCGATCAGCAGATCTTCCCCATCCTGCAGGACCGCGTCTTCGTGGCGGCCGTGATCGCCGCGGCCTTCCTGGTCGTGCCGCTGTTCGCCAGCCAGTACCTCTATACCGAGATCCTGATCCCGTTCCTGATCCTGTCGCTCGCCGCCGTCGGGCTGAACATCCTGGTCGGCTATTGCGGGCAGGTGTCGCTCGGCACCGGAGGGTTCATGGCGGTCGGCGCCTACGCCGCCTACAACCTCTGGCTCCGCGTGCCCGAGCTCAACAATCTGGTGATCGTGTTCCTGTTCGGCGGGCTGATGTCGGCCGCGGTCGGCATCCTGTTCGGCCTGCCGTCGCTGCGCATCAAGGGCTTCTACCTCGCCGTCGCCACGCTCGCCTCGCAGTTCTTCCTCGATTGGCTGTTCGCCCGCGTGAAGTGGCTCACCAACTACACGCCGTCGGGCTCGGTCGCGGTCGGCGAGACCACAGCCTTCGGCTGGAAGATCGACACGCCTGTGGAGCGTTATCTTTTCATCCTGGCCTTCGTCGTGGTCGCCACGCTCGTCGCCAAGAACCTTGTGCGCGGCCATATCGGCCGCTCGTGGATGGCGATCCGCGACATGGACATCGCCGCCGAGATCATCGGCTTCCGCCCGCTGCGCACCAAGCTTTCGGCCTTCGCGGTCAGCTCGTTCTTCATCGGCATCGCCGGCGCCATGTGGGGATTCCTGCGGCTGGGCTCGTGGGAGCCGCTCGCCTTCGACATCAACCGCAGCTTCCAGATCCTGTTCATGGTGATCATCGGCGGCCTGGGCTCGCTGCTCGGCAGCTTCCTCGGCGCGGCCTTCATCGTCCTGGTGCCGATCCTGCTCAACCAGATGCCGGGCTGGCTCGGCGTCAGGCTCTCGACAGCCATGATCAGCCATCTCGAATTTATGGTGTTCGGCGCCATGATCATCTTCTTCCTGATCGTCGAACCGCACGGATTGGCGCGGCTGTGGGCCGTCGCCAAGGAGAAACTCAGGCTATGGCCCTTCCCGCACTGAGCTCACGTTCCTCGTGCTCCGTGCTTTCATGCTCCTCTCCCCCTTGGGGGCCCTTGGGGGGAGGTTGGGTGAGGGGGTGATGCAGGAACGGCCTTCGACGACCCCTCACCTAGCCTCTCCCCCAAGGGGGAGAGGAGCATGAGGAAGAAGGAGCTGAGCCGAACCGAGAAGTGATTTCGACGTCTCGAAATATGTTCTACGTTTGCAACCAAGGACCGCCAGGGAACGGTCCATCTCTGATGGAGGAATCGATGGGCATTGGTAAGGGAGCGCTGTCCAAAGCGGCGCTGGTGGGTGCGGCCCTGTTGACGGCCGGCATTGCGACCGGCGCGTCCGCCCAGGGACAGAACGAGCAATTCATCGCCGGCCTGATCTACCGGACCGGCGCCTATGCGCCGAACGGCATTCCGTTCGCCAACGGCATCGCCGACTACTATGCGCTGGTGAATGCGCGCGACGGCGGCATCAACGGCGTGAAGATCGCCTACGAGGAATGCGACACCGCCTACGCCACCGATCGTGGCGTGGAGTGCTACGAGCGCCTCAAGAACAAGGGGCCGACCGGCACGGCCTATGTGGCGCCGCTCAGCACCGGCATCACCTTCGCGCTGACCGAGAAGGCGCCGATCGACAAGATCCCGATCATCTCCATGGGCTACGGCCGCTCGGAGAGCCGCGACGGCAGCGTGTTCAAGTGGAACTTCCCGCTGCTCGGCACCTACTGGTCGGCGGCCGACATCATCATGCAGCACATCGCCAAGAAGGAAGGCGGCTTCGACAAGCTCAAGGGCAAGAAGATCGTGCTGGTCTATCACGACTCGCCCTACGGCAAGGAGCCGATCGCCCTGCTCGAGCAGCGCGCCAAGATGCACGGCTTCGAGTTCACGCCGATGCCGGTCACGCATCCCGGCGTCGAGCAGAAGGCGACCTGGCTGCAGATCCGCCAGAGCCGGCCCGACTACGTCCTGCTGTGGGGCTGGGGCGTGATGAACTCGACCTCGATCAAGGAAGCGGCGGCGGTCGGCTTCCCGCGCGAGAAGATGTACGGCGTATGGTGGTCGGGCGCCGAGCCCGACGTCCGTCCGGCCGAGGGCGGCGCCAAGGGCTACAACGCGGCCATGCTGCAGCACGGCGCCGGCCAGTTCGCCGTGCACAACGACCTCAAGAAGTACCTCTACGACAAGGGCCTCGGCAACGCGAAGTGGGACGAGACCGGCGAGGTGCTCTACATCCGCGGCCTGATCAACGGCATGCTGGGCGTCGAGTCGATCCGCAAGGCGCAGACCAAGTTCGGCAACAAGCCGTTGACCGGCGAGCAGGTGCGTTGGGGCATCGAGAACCTCGAGATCTCGGCCGCCCGCATCAAGGAGCTGGGCTTCGAGGGCGTGCTGAAGCCCATGAAGGTGAGCTGCTCCGATCACGAGGGCACGCGCGAGGGCCGCATCCAGCAGTGGGACGGCACCAAGTGGACCGTGATCAGCGAGTGGTACGAGTCGGACGACAAGGTCCTCAAGCCGATGGTCGAGTCGGCCGCCAAGAAGTACGCGGACGAGAAGAAGCTGGAGATCCGCGACTGCTCCAAGGAGAGCTGACCGCCCTTCCGGCGCTTCGCGCCACCTTCCCCTGCAAGCGGGGAAAGGCATGAGGGAGGGACACATCAAGCCTCATCACCTCCCCCGCCATACGGGGGAGGCAGGGAGGGGAAGGCCCCAACCGAGATGCATCAAGTTAAAGATCGGAAATTGGCGAACGCTACCTCCGCTGCTCGCCCCCTCCCTACCCGCCCCCGTATGACGGGGGAGGAGGGCTGAGATGGCCGCACCCGTCCAGCAATCCACGCCCGCCAACGTCATCGACGTGGCCAACATCGAGGTGATCTACAATCACGTCATCCTGGTGCTGAAGGGCGTGTCGCTCGCCGTGCCGGAGGGATCGATCGTGGCCCTGCTGGGCGCCAACGGCGCCGGCAAGTCGACGACCTTGAAGGCGATCTCCAACCTGCTGCTGGCCGAGCGCGGTGAGGTGACCAAGGGCCAGATCCATTGCCGCGGCGAACGAGTCGACGGGCTGACGCCCAGCGACCTCGTGAAGCGCGGCGTCATCCAGGTGATGGAAGGCCGTCACTGCTTCGGCCACCTGACGGTCGAGGAGAACCTGCTGACCGGCGCCTTCATCCACGGCAACAAGCGCCGCCAGATCGCCGACGACCTCGAGAAGGTCTACCACTACTTCCCGCGGCTGAAGGTGCGGCGCGCCAGTCAGTCGGGCTACACCTCGGGCGGCGAGCAGCAGATGACGGCGATCGGCCGGGCGCTGATGAGCCGCCCCAACACCATCCTGCTCGACGAGCCGTCGATGGGGCTGGCGCCGCAGCTGGTCGAGGAGATCTTCGAGATCGTGAAGAACCTCAACGAGCAGGAGAAGGTCTCCATCCTGCTGGCCGAGCAGAACACCAACGTCGCCCTGCGCTACGCTCACTACGGCTACATTCTTGAGAACGGCCGCGTCGTGCTCGATGGCGACGCCGCAAGCTTGCGCGAGAACGAGGACGTGAAGGAGTTCTATCTCGGCATCGGCGGCGAAGGCCGCCGCTCGTTCCGCGACGTCAAGCACTATCGCCGGCGCAAGCGCTGGCTTTAGCGGCACTGTCGCCGCCTGTCTCAACTGGCTAGAGCGTTTTCCCTAAAAAGAGAGTCTGAGGGGATTCCCTGGATAGGGGAAGAATGATTCGATTCCTCATTGAGTTGGAGGAGTCGATGGGAAAGCCGTACAGCCTGGATCTTCGCGAGCGCGT
>JAEZHS010000608.1 GCA_023436825.1 Pseudomonadota bacterium
GCCCTCATGAGCGCGCTGGAAGCGCGCGGTCCAAAAGAGCCATGACATGACTCTTCTCGAAGCAACCGATCTGCGTCGTCACTACCAGGTTCGCGCCGGACGCGGGCCGTTCGGCGCGAAGGCGGTCCTGCGTGCCGTCGACGGCGTGTCGCTCAGCCTGAAACCCGGCCGCACGCTCGGCCTCGTGGGCGAGTCCGGCTGCGGCAAGTCGACGACCGGCAAGCTCGTCCTCGGCTTCATCCCGCCCACGGCCGGGACAGTGCGCTATCGCGGCAGCGACATGCCGCAGGCCGGCAGTCCGGCGTGGCGCGCGCTCAGGCCGCGCATGCAGATGGTCTACCAGGATCCGTTGGGCGCTCTCGACCGCCGCCTGCCCGTCGGCCTGCAGATCATGGAGCCGCTCGCCATCCACGGCGCCAAAAGCCCGGCCGAGCAGCGCGACCGCGCCGCCAAGGTCATGGCGGCGGTCGGCCTGCAGATGCACCAGTTCGACCGCTATCCCTACGAACTCTCGGGCGGCCAGCGCCAGCGCGTCGTGCTCGCGCGCGCCTTGATGACCGAGCCCGACCTGCTGGTGTGCGACGAGCCGATCTCCGCCCTCGACGTGTCGATCCAGGCGCAGGTCGTGAACCTGCTGCTCGACCTGCAGGAGCAGATGGGCATCGCCTACCTCTTCATCAGCCACGATCTCAAGGTCGTGCGCCAAGTCAGCCACGAGGTGGCCGTGATGTATCTCGGCCGCATCGTCGAGCAGGGCGAGGCCGAAGACCTGTTCGCCCGCCCCCTGCACCCCTATACGCGCGCGCTGGTCTCGGCGATCCCAGTGCTGGGTCCGCGCCGCGAGCGCCTGCTGCTGCACGGCGATCCGCCCAATCCGGTCGACGTCCCGTCCGGCTGCTCGTTCCACACGCGCTGCCCCTTCGCAACCGCTGCATGCCGCGCCGAAGCGCCGGCACTGCGCACGCTGCCCGACGGCCGGCAGATCGCCTGCCATCGTGTCGAGGAGCCTGCCCTGCAGGTCGCCGCCTGATGCTGCTGTTCACCGCTTCACGCACGCTGCGCGCCGCGCTCACCATCCTGTTCGTCATGACCTTCGCCTTCGTCGTCCTGCGACTGTCCGGCGACCCGGCGCTGCTCATCATGTCGGTCGACGCGCCGCCCGAGGCGATCAAGGCCTTCCGCGAGGCCTGGGGCCTCGACCGGCCGATCTGGGACCAATACCTCTCCTACATCGCCCACGCCTTCACCGGCGATTTCGGCAAGTCGATGCGCGACGGCCGGCCGGCCATCGACCTGGTCATGGAGCGCGTGCCGGCGACGCTCGCCATCACCCTGCCGGCGCTGGCGCTCAAGATCGGGCTCGGCATCCCGGCCGGCATCTACGCCGCGCTGCATCGCAACTCCTTCGCGGACCGCCTGACCATGGCGGTGTCGGTGGCGGGCTTCACCATGCCGAGCTTCGTGCTGGCGCTGCTGCTGGTGCTGCTCTTCTCGGTCAATCTCGGCTGGCTGCCGGCGAGCGGCGCCGATTCAGCCGTATACGCCATCCTGCCGATCATCACCCTGGGCGCGTCCGGAGCCGCGATCATGGCGCGCTTCACCCGCTCGGCCATGCTCGAGGTGCTGGGCCAGCCCTACATACGCGCCGCCTCGGCCAAGGGCGTCGACTGGCGGCGCGTCATCTCGCGCCATGCCCTGCCCAACGCCGCCATCCCGACCGTCACCATCATCGGCTTCATGATCGGCAGCCTGGTGGCGGGCGCCGTCGTGGTCGAAAGCGTGTTCGCCTGGCCGGGCATCGGCCGCCTGCTGGTCTCGGCCGTCGCCAACCGCGACCTCGCCGTCGTGCAGGCGATCCTGATGGTGATCGCGGCCTGGATGGTGCTGGCCAATTTCGCCGTCGACATGGCCTACGGCTGGCTCGATCCGCGCGTGCGCGGCGCGGCCGCGGCGCATTGAGGCGAACCATGGCCATCCGCGACGCCCTCCCCGCTCCGCTGCCCACCTCGACGCTGGGAGCATTTGCACGCCGCGTCGCGCGGCTGCCCTACGCGGTCAGCCTGGCGACGATCTGGCTGGTGCTGATGGTCGTGGTCGCGCTCGGCGCCGACCTGCTGCTGCCCTATTCCATCACCGCCTTCGACCTCAAGGCGCGGCTGGCACCGCCGCTTTTCTTCGGCGGCACGTTCGCCCATCCGCTGGGCACCGACGAGCTCGGCCGCGACGTGCTTTCGCGATTGATCATGTCGATCCGCATGAGCCTGCTGATCGCGCTCTTCGGGACGCTGATCGCGGCGACGCTCGGCACGGCGCTAGGCGTGCTGGCCGCGCACTTCCGGCGCTTCGTCGAGACGCTGATCCTGATGGCCATCGACTTCCAGGCCAGCATGCCGTTCATGATCATCGCGCTCGCCGTGCTCGCCTTCTTCGGCAACAGCCTGCCGCTGTTCGTGGCGCTGATGGGCTTCCATTCCTGGGAGCGCTACGCCCGCATCACCCGCGGCTTGACGCTGGCCGCCAACGAGCAGGGCTATGCCTCGGCGGTGCGCCAGCTCGGCGCCGGGCCGGGCCGCATCTACGGCCGGCATGTCCTGCCCAACATCGCCTCGACGCTCATCGTGTCGATGACGCTCACCTTCCCCGAGATCATCCTGCTGGAGAGCGGTCTGTCCTTCCTTGGGCTCGGCGTGCAGCCGCCGCTGACCTCGCTCGGCAACATGGTGGGCTATGGCCGCGAGTACATCACGCGCGCGCCCTGGATCATGCTGGCGCCGGCCACGGTGATCGTGCTGACGACGCTCTCCATCAGCCTTTTAGGAGACTGGCTGCGCGACAAGCTCGACCCGACGCTCAGGTAGTCATACGCGGACCGCGGGTGGGACGCCCGCGGTCCGCGTATGACTACTCGATTCCGAGATAGATCCTCTGGACGTCGGGATTATGCGCCATCTCCTGCGCGGGGCCCTGCAGCACGGTGCGGCCGACCTGCAGCACGTAGGCGTGGTCGGCGGCCTCCAGGGCGAGATCCACCGACTGCTCGGCGAGCAGGATCGTCTGGCCGGCTTCGTGCAGCATGGCGAAGGCGTCGTACATGGAATCGACGATGGCCGGCGCCAGCCCCAGGCTCGGCTCGTCGAGCAGCAGGAGCTTGGGCTCGCTCATCAGCGCCCGGCCGACGGCCAGCATCTGGCGCTCGCCGCCCGACATGGTGCCGGCCCTCTGGTTGCGCCGCTCGGCAAGCCGCGGAAACACCGTGTAGACGCGCTCGAGCAGCTGGGGAACGCGCTTGCGATCGCCGAGCGGCGTGGCGCCGAGCAGCAGGTTGTTCTCGACGCTCTGTTGGGTGAACAGCCGCCAGCCCTCCGGCGACAGCGCCAGGCCCTTGCGGACGATGGCGTAGGCCGGCTGGCCTGCGATGTTCTCGCCGTCGAAGGCGACGGTGCCGGCCGATACCGGCACGATGCCGGCGATGGCGTTCAGCGTCGTCGTCTTGCCGGCGCCGTTGGAACCCAACAGGGCCACGACCGAACCCGCCGGGACCTCCAGCGAGACATCGGCCACGCCTATGAGGTCGCCGTAGCGCACCTCGAGATGCTCGATGCGCAGAAGCGTGCTCTTGGGCAGCGCGTTCATGCGTGCCGGACTTTGCGACGGCCGAGATAGGCCTCGATCACCTTGGGATCGCTGGTGACCTCGCGCGGCGTGCCACGCGCGATCTCGCGCCCCTGGTGGAACACCACGACGCGGCGGGCGAGCGAGACGATCACCTCCATGATGTGCTCGACGATCACGATGGTGATGCCGCCGCCATGGATGCGCCGCACCAGCTCGATCGCGTCGCGCACTTCCGTCGGCGTCAGGCCGGCCATCGCCTCGTCGAGCAGCAGCGCCTTGGGTTCGGAGGCAAGCGCGCGGGCGATCTCCAGCCGCTTGCGGCCCGGCGTGCCGAGACTTTTCGCCGGCGCATCGATGACGTGGCCCAGTCCGACGCGCTGCAGGACGTCGCGCGCTCTCGCCCGGGCATCGCGGGCGGTGTGATGGCGCAGCAGTGCGCCGATGGTGACGTTGTCGAGCACCGACATCGATTCGAAGGTGAGCGGCACCTGGAAGGTCCGCGCCAGCCCGAGCTTGGCGCGCGCCTCGGGGGCCAAGCGCGTGACATCGGCATCGGCGAAGGACACCGAGCCCGACGTCACCGGCAGGTCGCCGGTGAGGCAGTTGAAGAAGGTCGACTTGCCGGCGCCGTTCGGGCCGATCAGGCCGAGGATGTCGCCCTCCTCGACCGACACCGACGCATCATCGACCGCCTTGAAGGCGCCGAAGGCTTTCGTGACATTGCGGGCGTCAATCAGCATGGCCGCTCACAGGTTCGCTCTTGGCCGCCACGGGCCGTGCCGGGCGCCGCTCGAACAACGACAGCAGCCCGCTCGGCAGGAAGCGGGCGATGATGACGATGATAGCGCCATAGACCACGAAGGTGAGGCCGGCGCCGCGGCCGCCGAGATAGCTGTTCGACAGCTCCTCCAGCGGCACCAGGATCAGGGCGCCGACCAGCGGGCCGAAGAGCTGGCCCGCGCCGCCCAGGGCCGCCATCACCACCATCTTCACCGAGATCAGGATGCCGAAGCCCGATTCGGGATCGACGAAGCCGAACATGCAAAGATAGAGCGAGCCCGCCAGCGAGGTGAAGGCGCCGCTCAGCATGTAGGCATGGAGCTTGTAACGGCCGGACGAGACGCCGAGGGACCGCGCCGCGCGCTCTGAGTCCTTGATGGCGCGTAGGTAGAAGCCCATGCGGCCGCGCTCGATCCACCAGGTGAGGCCGAGCAGGAAGGCGAGCACCGCGAGGAAGATGTAGTAGAACGGCGTGGCCGAAATGAAGGAGAGGTCGAAGACGGTACGCGGCATGGCCGGGCCGCCGAGCCCCTGCGCTCCGCCCAGGAACTCCGAGGTCGAGCTGAGCACGCGCACCAGTTCGCCGACGGCGATGGTGGCCATGCTGAAATAGTGGCCCGAAAGCCTGAGCGTCGGCACGCCGATCACGGCGGCAAGCACCACGCTCAAGACCATTCCGATCGGTGCACCGGCGATCGGCGGCCAGCCGAGATGAGTGTAGACCACGACCGCCGAGTAGGCGCCGAAGCCGAAGAACACGGCGTGACCGATCGAGACCTGGCCGGCATAGCCGCCGACGATGTTCCAGGCCGAGGCGCCGATCGCCGCCAGCAGCACCAGCGCGCCGAGTCTCTCCCACACCGGCACGCCTGCGACCAGCAGCGGATAGACCAGCGCCAGCACGACGGCGGCGCCGGGGAGAAGGAGACGCCTCATGCCTTGCCCATCAGGCTTTCCCCATCAGGCCTTGGGGCCGGAACCACAGGACCAGCACGAACAGGACGTAGACCACGACGTCCTTGTAGACCGGGCCGATCAGGTAGGCGCTGAGCGATTCGACGACGCCGATGATGAGGCCCGCGACCAGCGCCCCCAGCACGCTGCCAAAGCCGCCGAACGATACGGTGACGAAGGCGATGATGGCGAGGGTCTCGCCGACCGTCGGCGAGGTATAGAAGAAGTTGGCGATCAGCGCGCCGGCGATGCCGGTCGCCGCGCCCGCCATCGCCCAGGCGAGCGCCTGCATGCGCTGCGGGCGGATGCCCATGAGCTGTGCCGCCGTCGCGTCCTCCGACACCGCCAGCATGCGGCTGCCGATGGCGGTGCGGGTCAGGATGAAATGAAGCGCGAGCGTGATGGCGAGGCCCATGCCGCCTGCCAGCACACGCGAACCTTCGAAGCGCACGCCGCCGAGGACGAAGGAGCCGCCGACGAGCGTATCGGGCAGGGTCTTGAAGTCGGCGCCGAAGTACCAGAAGGCCGAGTAGCGCAGGAACAGCGCCAATCCGAAGGTGCCCAGGATCTGCGCCAGCATCGGGCCGCGCATGATGTGGCGCACCAGCAGGAAGTAGCTCAGGATGCCGAGCGTCGCGATCAGCATGGCGGCGACGGGCACGGCGGCGAACGGCCCGCCGCCCAGCGCCGTCCAGATCACGACGGCGGCGTACATGCCCAGCATGACGAAGTCGCCGTGCGCGAAGTTGACGACGTTCATCATGCCCCAGATCAGGGTGAGGCCCGACGAGAACAGGGCATAGACCGCGCCGAGCAGCAGCCCGCTCACGATCACCTGGGCCAGCGTGATCGACACGCTGTTGCCTCCGCTACGCTACGCCGCGACGGTTACCAGCCCTTGTAGGGCAGGATGACATTCGCGGTCGCCCGCGCCTTGGGAAAGATCGTGACATACTTGCCGCCCTGCAGCTGGGTCACCACGCTGGACGCCAGCACGTTCTGGCCCTTGTCGTCGAACTTCACGCCGTCGTATCCCGCCGCCATCTGCTCGGCCGGCAGGTTGGTGGCCCTGAGGGCGGCCTGGATCTTGGCGGGCTCCGTCGAACCGGCGCGGTTGATCGCATCGGCCAGCACCAGGAAGCCCTGCAGGCCGCGCACCGAGACGTCGTCCAGGTCGACCCCGGCCTTGGCCTTGTAGAGCTCGTTGAAGATCGCCGGCACACTGCCCGGCTTGCCGCCCGAGTAGGCCGAACGATTGACCAGGCCCTCCACCGCCGAGCCCATCGCCTTCAGGAAGGCCGGGTCGTTGAAGCCGGCATTGTCGGCGATCATGATCGAGGGCTTCCAGTTGAGCTCCTTCATCGTCTTGGCGTAGAGGATCGCGTCCGAAGTGTAGGAGATGAAGATCACGACGTCGGGGTTCTTCTCCTTGAGCTGCAGCACCTGCGGCTGCACGTCGCTCGAGTTCGCCGAATAGGCGATCTTCTGGGTGATCGGCAGGCCATCCTTGCCGAACTGGTCGGCGATGACGCTCGCGACCGAGTTGCCGTACTCGGTGTTCTCGTGCACCAGCGCGATCGAGCCGACCTTCTGGCCGGCCGCCTTCTGCTCCTTGAGGAAGGTCGAATAGGCGCGCGCGAAATCGATGGCGACCGGGGTGACGCGGAAGAACCACTTGAAGCCGCGCTCGGTCAGGTTGGCGGCCACCGACTCGGCGTTGACGAACGGCATGCCATGGCGCTCCGCGATGGCGCTGGCCGTGAGCGTGATGCCCGACTGGTAGGCGCCGATCAGCCCCGCGACTTTCTCCTCGGAAATCAGCCGCAGCGCCTGGTTCTGGCCGGCCGCCGGCGTGCCCTGGTTGTCGGCGAAGATCAGCTGGATCTTGGCGCCGCCGAGGCCCGGCAGGCCGCCGCCCTTGGCCAGCGGGATGATCTTGGCGAGATCGGCATTGCCGTTGTTGATCACGTCGGCGCCGACCTCGATCGCCATCTTGGAATAGTTGCCGGCGCTCGCCGAATTGCCGCTCAGCGGATAGATGACGCCGATCTTGACCGGTGCCGGCTGTGCGCTGGCGACCTTCCCCAAGCCCAGCACAGTGAGCGCGGCTCCAGCCGAGAAGCCGCGACGAGTTGCCTTGGTCATTCGTCCCACTCCCAATTCGTTGGACGAAAGATTGGCACGGCCCGCGCCGGTCAGCAAACGCGATGGCGTTCCACGGCGTCGCGATCGAGCTCGACGCCGAGTCCCGGCCCGTCGGACAGCAGCACGTGGCCGGCCTCCAGCGTCAGCGGCTTTTTGAGCAGCTGCGTACGCAATGCATTGTCGCTCATGTCGTACTCGAGCATCAGCGGATGCGGCGGATGGTCGGTGTGCGGCGTGTTGGGCAGCGAGGCGATGAAATGGCAGGCGGTGGCGAGCCCTATCGCCCCGCCCCAGACATGCGGCGCCACCCGGAGGTTCTGCGCCTGGGCGAGCGTGGCGATGCGCCGGGCCTCGGTAAGGCCGCCGGTGCCGGGCACCGACGGCTGCACGATGTCGATGCAGCGGCCGTCGATCAGGGCGCGGAAGTCGCGCACCGTGTGGTGGGCCTCGCCGGCAGCGATCGGAATCGGCGAGCGCAGCCTGAGCTCGGCATAGCCGCGCAGGTCGCCCGGCGGCAGCGGCTCCTCGATCCAGTGAACGGCATAGGGCTCGATGGCGCGGGCGCAATCCAGCGCCACGTCGGCCGTGTAGGCGCCGTTGATGTCGACCATCAGGAGCTTGTCCGGCCCCAGCGCCTCGCGGGCCTGCCGCACGCGTAAAATGTCGTCCTTGATGCCGCGGCCGATCTTGATCTTGGCGCCGGCATAGGGATGAGCGGCGGCCTCGGCCAGCATGTGATCGAGTTGCCGGTCGGGATCGTTGGAGAAGAAGCCGGTCGAGGCGTAGGCCGGGATTCGGGTCGTGCCGCAGCCGCCGATCAGGTCGCAGACCCGCACGCCGAAGCCGCGGGCAATGGCGTCCCACAGCGCCACGTTGATGGCGGCGAGGCAGGCGGTGAGCTGGTTGCCGACCCCCAGGTGGTACATGGCATTGCGTACGCGGGCCTCGACATGGTCGAAGTCGAAGATGCTCCTGCCGACGAACAGCGGCTCGACCATGCGGAAGTATTCCCGGGTGACCAGGGGGTTGCCGAACGCCTCGCCGATACCCGTCACCCCCGCATCGGTCTCGATCTCGACCAGCCCGCCCTGCCGGCGAAAGCCGCCGCCGCGCGACATGCCGTAGGCCTTCTCCGGGGCGAAGGCATATTCCAGGCCGATGAAGGTGAGGCGCTTGATGAGGGGCATGACGGGCTCGACAAAATCATTCACCTCCGCCGTCATACGGGGGAGGCCGGGAGGAGGGAAGACCCACAGATGGTGGCTCCCGATTTTCCGTTCTTCGAGTGCTTTGCGGCTGCTCTTCCTGCCGGCGCTCTACGTCGCCTGGTATCGACTGAAGCCCTCGTCATCCTGAGCGGAGCGAAGGATCTCATACCGTTTCGAGGTCCTTCGCTACGCTCAGGACGACAAGAAGTGAGTCGGCTATGGTGCGGGCAAATCCTGAACCGGAGCGAACGTCATGGCCACCATTCCCAAGACCCATCGTCGCGTCGTGCTCGTGCGTCGGCCGCCGGGCGAGCCCGCAGAGTCGGACTTCCGCATCGAGGAGGTTCCGGTGCCGGAACCGAAGCACGGCGAAGTGCTGGTGCGCGTGATCTATCTTTCGCTCGATCCCTATCAGCGCGGCCGCATGCGCGATGCCGCCTCCTACGCCGCCGCGGTCGGCCTCAACGAGGTCATGACCGGCGGCACGGTCGGTGAGGTCGTGGCCTCGCACACCCCCAGCTTCACGGTGGGCGACATTGTCGAAGACCGCCTGGGCTGGCAGGAATATGCGATCGGCAGCGGCCACACCCTGCGCAAGGTCGATCCCTCGATTGCGCCGATCTCGACCGCCAACGGCGTGCTCGGCATGCCGGGCATGACCGCTTATTTCGGCCTGCTGGACGTCGGCCAGCCCAAGGCCGGCGAGACAATCGTGGTGTCGGCGGCCTCAGGCGCGGTCGGCCAGGTGGTGGGCCAGATCGGCAAGATCATGGGCTGCCGCGTCGTCGGCATCGCCGGAGGCGCCAAAAAGTGCGCCTTCGTGAAGGACGAGCTCGGCTTCGATGCCTGCCTCGACTACAAGGCCGAGAACGACCTCGACGCGGCCCTGCGCGCCGCCTGCCCCAACGGCATCGATGTCTATTTCGACAATGTCGGCGGCGAGATCTCCGACGCCGTGTTGCGCAACATAAACTTCTTCGGCCGCGTGGCGCTCTGCGGTTCGATCTCGCAGTACAACGCCGTCACGCCGCCGATGGGTCCGCGCCTGCTCGGTACCTTCGTCGGCAAGCGCGTGGGCGCCCAGGGGTTCATCGTCACCGACTTCGCCGAACGCTACGGGCCGGCGCGCCGCCAGATGGGAGAATGGGTGCGCTCGGGCCGCATCAAGTATCGCGAGGACATCGTCGAGGGCATCGACAAGGCGCCGCGCGCCTTCATCGGCATGCTGCGCGGCGAGAACTTCGGCAAGATGCTGGTCAAGGTCGGATGAGCCCAATCGTATGAGTTACGACGCGCCCTTTGCCGGCCTGAAGGTCGTCGATCTCAGCCAGGGCATCGCCGGCCCCTACTGCGCCATGCTGCTGGCGCAGTACGGCGCCGAGGTCATCAAGGTCGAGGGCATCGGCGACGGCGACTGGGCGCGCACCCTGGGCGCCCGCTACGGCAACCATTCCGCCTATTCGATCATCGGCAATCTCGGCAAGAAGAGCATTGCCGTCGACCTCAAGTCCGACGCCGGCAAGCAGGTCGTGTGGCGCCTGCTGAAGGGCGCCGACGTTTTCCTCGAGGGATTCAGGCCCGGCGTCATCCAGCGCCTGGGTTTCGGCTACGACGCCGTCGCGGCGCGCGAGCCGCGTCTTCTCTATCTCTCGATCTCGGGTTTCGGCCAGACCGGACCGCTCTCCAGCCGGCCGGCGATGGATCCGGTGCTGCAGGCCTATACCGGCCTGATGAACGAGAATCGCGGCGAGGACGGCATCCCGCATCGCGTGCCGGTGATTGTGGTCGACATGTCGACCGCTCTCTACGCCTTCCAGGCGCTGTCGGCGGCGCTCTACGCCCGCCGCGACGAGACGCGCGGCCGCTACATCGAGGTCAGCCTGATGCAGGCCGCGACCGCGCTGCAGTCGATCCGCCTGATGGCCTGCCATCTCGAAGGCGGAGTCATGAAGCCCGGCGGAGCGCCGGGCGGCGTGTTCAAGATCGCCGACGGCTGGATGTCGCTGCTCGCCTTCAACGACCGCGACTTCAGGATCCTGTGCAAGGCCATGCAGATGCCGGCATTGGCCGACGATCCGCGCTTCGTGACTCAGAAGGTGCGGCTCGCCAACGACGTGGCGCTGTACGCCATCGTGCGCCCCGCCATCGCCGCCGAGCCATGGGCGGTGTGGACCAGGCGCCTGACCGAAGCCGGCCTGATGCACGAGCGGCTCAACAGCTACGCGGAGTTCCTGGACCAGCCGCATGTCCGCGAGACCGGCCTGATCCAGTGGCTGAGCCAAGCCGGCCTCAACCAGGCCGTCCCGGTCCCCGCCCTGCCCGGCATGCTGCCCCAGGCTGAAGGCACGCCGCGCGGCACCGCGCCCGTCACAGGCCAGCACACGACGCAAGTCCTGGCCCAGCACGGCTACGCTGCGGCCGAAATCGATGCCTTGCTGGCGCAAGGGGCCGTGGCCAACGCCGCATGAGGATCGCGCCGTGATCACTACACTCGATCCCGCCGGCTATGTGCGCACGCCCTGGAAGAACGGCGGCGGCGTGAGCGTCGACATCGCCTTGGACGGCGACGTCTGGCGCTTCGGCCGCACGCCCATTACCGTGGGCGGGCCGTTCTCCGACTACGCCGGCTTCGACCGTATGCAGGTGCTGGTAGCGGGAAGCGGCCTGGTGCTGCAGACGCCATCGGGCGAGATCGACGTGCGCCGGCCGTTCCAGCCGGTGCGCTTCGCCGGCGAGACGCCGATCGCGAGCCGTCTGGAGGCGGGACCGGTCGAGGTCGTGAACCTGCTGGGCGATAGGCGCCGGGTGAACATCGACCTCGTCGTGCTGGAAGCCGGCCGGACGCGGGACCTCGGTCCAGGGTTGCACATCGCCTATTGCCCCGGCGGCCGGGCGCGGCTGCAGATCGGCGGCAAGCCCTACGACCTGGAGGCCGATGGCGGCCTCAGGATCGAGAACGAGGATGGCGTCATGACTTGTCTCACCGGGCTGCTGGTGCTGGGGAGCGTGACCAACGTCGCGCTCAATCGCACTTGATCTCTTCCTTGTACTCGCCGCTCGGCTTCCACTCGCGCTTGACCTCGCAGCCGCCGTTGCGAAACTTTTCCGTGCGGCCATCGGCGACGGCCGATGCCATCATCCCTCCCAGGAAGGCGACGGCCAGTACGATCGACGGAACAACGGGCCTCATTTGCCAAAGATACGCAGTCAATGCGGTGTCGACAGGATGGGCCGATCCGCGATCACCGACAGATCACCGGCGGTCGGGATCGAGGAGCGTTCGATGAGGATCGCAGTGGTGGGAGCAGGTGGCGTCGGCGGCGCCTATGGTGCCGTGCTGGCCGAGGCCGGCGCCGACGTCACCTTCATCGCCCGCGGCGCGCATCTCGAGGCGATGAAGAGCAACGGCCTCAGGCTCGAAAGCCCGCGCGGCGACGTCCATCTCGTGCCGACCCAGGCGACCGACGATCCGCGCGCCGTCGGCCCGGTCGACGTCGTGCTGTTCTGCGTGAAGCTGTGGGACGTCGAAAGCGCGGGCGAGGCGATCAAGCCTATGGTGGGCAAGGACACCGCCGTGATCCCATTGCAGAACGGCATCGATGCCGCCGACCGATTGGCGCCGATCCTGGGCCGGCAGGCCATGATGGGCGGCGTCGCCGTCATCAGCGCCACCATCGCCGAGCCCGGCGTGATCCGCCAGGCCGGCACCGTCATGCGCATGATGTTCGGCGAGCCCGACGGTACCAGGAGCCGGCGCGGCGACGCGTTCGCCGCTCTCTGCGTCAAGGCCGGCATCGACGGTGTGGTATCGACCTCGATCGAGACCGAGCTCTGGATGAAATTCATCCTGCTGGCCTCGAACGCCAGCATCATGGCGCTGGCCCGGCTGCCCATCGGCAAGCTGCGCGACGATCCCGACATCGCGCCATGGTTCACGACGGCCTACGAGGAGGTCGCGGCGGTCGGCCGCGCCGCGGGCGTCGCCCTACCGGCCGACGCCGTGGAAAAGACCCTGGCCTTCAACCGCAACGCGCCGCCTCACCTCATTCCCTCGATGGCCGTCGACCTTCTGCGCGGCAATCGCATCGAACTGCCCTGGCTCTCCGGCAAGGTCGTCGAGCTCGGCAGGAAACACGACGTGCCGACGCCGACGCACGCTTTCATGTATGCGACACTGAAGCCCTACATCATGGGCAAGCCCGCCTAGGAGATGACCATGCGCGCCCTTCTGATCGCCGTCCTGACGATTGCCGGCATGACTCCGGCCTCGGCCGCGGACCTCAAGCTCCTCACCGCCGGCGCCTTCAAGTCGGTGGCCCAGGAGCTGGTGCCGGAGTTCGAGAAGAAGACCGGCCACAAGGTCACGATCGAGAACGACACCGCTGGCGCGCTGGCCCGCCGCGTCGCCGCCGGCGAGTATTTCGACGTCGCCGTGATGCCGCCCGGCGCCATGGCGCCGCTGCTCGGCAGCAAGCTGGTCGAGAGCAGCGCCAAGGCTCTGGCGCGCGTCGGCATCGGCGTCTCGATCAAGCAGGGCGCGCCCGTGCCCGACATCTCCACGGTCGATGCCTGGAAGCAGAGTCTCCTCAAGGCACGGGCCATCGCCTACACCGATCCCGCGTCGGGTGGGACCGCCGGCACCTACCTCGCCAACCTGTTCGAGAAGATGGGCATCGCCGCCGAGCTCAAGCCCAAGACCGTGCTGGTGAAGGGCGGACTCGCTGGCGAGAAACTCATCACCGGCGAAGCCGACATCGCCATGCAGCCGTCGAGCGAGCTCCTGGCCGTGCCGGGCACGGTGCTGGTGGGGCCGATCCCGCTCGATGTGCAGACCTATATTCTCTATTCCGGCGCCGTCAGCATTGCGGCGCGCGACCAGGCGGCGGCAGACGCGCTGTTGAGGTCGCTGTGGGGGCCCGACAAGGAAGCGGCGCTGAAGAAAAAGGGGATGCAGCTGCCGTAGCGGCTCAGTCCCGCCAGCGGTAGCGGCCGAGGTCGGGCAGGTCGGACACCGCATAAGGCAGGAACCCCGCATAGCCTTGCGGCGGCGCGATGACGCCCTCGGCGGCGCCGGCGCGCAGGATCGTGCTGGTGATCGGCAACGACCAGGTCTCGCCCTGGAGCAGTCGCGGCTTGGTCGCGAGATGCGTGTCCTCGTAGGCGATGACGCCGGGTCGATCGCGGATCGCGACCTTCACTTCATCCAGGTAGGACACGAAGAGCACCGCCAGAGCGGCGTTCCACGGCAGCGTGGCCAGGAACAACAGTCCGGCGAAGGAGAGCAGCCGCCTCGCCGCCGCAAGCTCGATCCGCCAACCGGATTCATGTACCCACATGAACGAGATGATCGCCACCAGGACAGGACCGACGGCAAACCGCGTGATGTTCTGGCTGTAGGCGAAGGGCGGGCCGAGGTAGCTGCCGCCGGTCAGGACCAGCAGCGGCAGCACGACCAGCGCAAGCAGCAGGGGAGAGACGAGAAGCCACAGGCGCATGCCGAGGAGCGCGGCCGGCCGCAACAGGACAAAGGCCGCGACGACCAGCATTGCAAGTGAAGCGAGATCGAATGCCGGGTTCTTCCAGAAGTCCCAGGCTTCAGCTGACGCCGACGCGAAGTAGACCTTGTCCTCGAACGTCGCAATGCTGCGCCACGCCAGGATCGCCGAGACCAAGAAGAGCATCGCGGCCGCGAGATATGCCGCCATCGCGAAGGAAGCGCGGGCGGGCGAGCGCCACACGGCCCAGATCGCCATCGCCGCCAGCAGGAGCCCGAGAAAGGCGAACACCTCGTGGCAGAGCGTCGACAGCAGGGCCAACACCAGCAGGACGACGCCATCGCCCGCCCGCAATCGCCTGGCCGTCGCGAGCCATGCCGCCGCCATCATGGCAATGGCATAGGCCGTCACATGCTCGGCCACGATCAGGAACGAGCTCGTCATGAAGACGATGGCGATCGCGATTACGACGCAGGCCTGCTGCACCGGATCGTGGCGCGTCCGCAGCACGGCGAGGGAGTAGAGGATGGCCGGCAGCGCGAACCATCCGAACGAATGCCATCGCGCCAGCCAGTGGAGGTCCGTCACCCCGGCAGCAATGGCGATCGCGAGCGGCAACTGGGCGAGCAGGTTCGGTACGGCGCGCTCGTGGCCGACGTCCTTGTACGGTCCGACGGTAACGGCATCGAACAGATAGTACGAACCGTCACCGATCAGGCCGCAGTTCAGCCAGCTGTAGCCGACGCCGCAGACCCACAGGACGATGAGAACCGTCCCGGTCCACGGCGATGGCGGCGCCATGCTAGCGCTTGAGCTCGGCGATCGCTTCGGTCCAGGCGCCGATCGTGTGGTCGATGTCGGCGCGGGTATGGGCGAGGCTGACGTAGTACTTCGACTCGCCCTTCATGATGCCGCGCGCGCGCAGGAGCTGGTTGAAGCGCGTGGCCAGCGCCTTGTCGCCCTTGAGCGTGTCGCGATAGTCCTTGATCGGCTGGTCGGTGAAGACGACGTCGAACAGCGGCGGCTCGCCGATCACCTGGGCGGGGATGCCGGCCTTCTTCAGGAGCCCGTCGAGCGCGTGCATCAGCTCGCGGCCGGTCGCGAACACCTGCTCGTAGGCACCCGGCCGCTTCAGGATCTCCAGCGTGGCGAGGCCGGCGACGGCCGCCACCGGATTGCCCGACAGCGTGCCGACCTGGAAGATGAAGTCCTCGTCGGTCATGGCCAGCCGATCGAAGTGCTTCATGATGGCGGCGCGGCCGGCGATGGCGGCGAGCGCGAAGCCGCCGCCCACGATCTTGCCCAGGCTGCAGAGATCGGGCGTGACGCCGTAGTACGCCTGCGCCCCGCCGTAGGCGAAGCGGAAGCCGGTCACGACTTCGTCGAAGATCAGGGGAATGCCGTGTTTCCGGGTCACCGCGCGCAGCGCCTGCAGGAAGCCGGGCTTGGGCGGGATCAGGCGCTGGAACGGCTCGACGATGACGCCGGCGAGCTCGTCCTTCTGCTCCTCGATCAGGCTCTCCACCATGTCGATGTCGTTGAAGGCGGCGACCAGCATCTCGTCCTGCACCGACTTCGGGATGCCGGCGGAGTCCGGCGTCGGCCGCGGGAAATTGCCCGGCCGCTTGGGCGCGAGCGACATCAGCGCATAGTCGCTCATGCCGTGATAGCCGCCCTCGAACTTCAGGATCTTGTCGCGCTTCCTGAAGGCGCGGACCGCACGCATGGCATAGAGATCGGCCTCGGTGCCCGAGCAGACGAAGCGCACCTGATCGGCGCACGGCACGGCATCGCAGATCGCCTCGGCAAGCGCGACGCCGTGGCGGTTGTTGCCGAAGAAGGTGGTGCCGAGCGGCACCTGCGCCTGCACCGCCGCCGTCACCTCGGGATGGGCGTGGCCCACGAACATGGGGCCCGAACCCAGCAGGAAGTCGACGTATTCGCGGCCGGCCTCGTCCCAGATGCGGCCGCCCCTGCCCTCCTTCAGCACCACCTCGGCCGGCATGTTGCCGAAGCTGCCGCCCGGCAGAACGCGCTTGGCCTGTTCGACGAGATCGTTGGTGGGATCGAGGACGGTTTGTGCGCTCATTGTTCAATTTCCCAAGTGACTACAGCTCTTCCGCGATCATGCATGAGGCAAGCCAGAGCAGCGTTGGACCCGCCTCAAAATTTTCTAACCGGCCGTCGCCCTTCACTCGATGGGCACGAAGATGGAATGGCGCATCTTGCCTTCGACCGCCTTGGAGAAATGGCCCTTGCCGGACGTATCCTCGACCAGCAGCACCTCGCCGGCGCCGATGATGCGAGTCTCGCCGTCGCTCGCCTGGATGCTGACGCCGCCGTCGAGGTTGATGATGTATTGGCGGCGCGGCGCGGGATGCCATTCGTAGTCGTAGCTGCCCGGCGTCTGGCGGAAGATGATGCCCGTCGCCGGGAAGGTCGCCGAGGTCTTGCCGCCGCGGCCTTCGTGTTTCCACTCGACCTCGATGTCGCGGAAGTGGGTCTCGCCTTTGTCGTCGACATAGAGGTTGTGGATGCGCATGACATTTCTCCATCTTGTCGTTTTGTCAAACGAGCTTAGAACGAAACCATGCTGAGGAAACCCGTCGAGGCCATCCATTTCGACATGGGTCCCCTCGAGGGTCCCCTGCCCGCTCCGGCGGCATGATCGAGCTTTTCCTGCTCCTGATCGGCGCCCGCGTCGTTCGGCGCAAATGGTGGATTCTCTTCCTGATCGGCTCCGCCTGGATGGCGCTCGGCGCCTACTTCTTCCTGGACGCCTTCACCGACAGCCGCATCCCCCCGACCTATTTTGCAATCCCGCTTCTGGTGGACGCGGCGATCTCACTGTTTGCCGCCCTCAATGCCGTGGGGACCGAGCGGAAGCTTCGCATTGCCAAGGCCGTCCTGTTCACGGGCATCGCCCTCGTGCTCATCGAGGCGCCGTGGCACGTCGACATGATCGTGGGCATGCTGGCGGGCACTTTCCTGCTCGCCGATGCGAGCTGGCGCGCTGCCAGCGCCTTGGTGGTACGATACGCGGGCTGGCGCCTGTCGCTGTGGGGAGCGGCTTTCGAGTTCCTGCTGGCCATCACGTCCTACTTGCCCTTTCCGACGAACTGGGCAGGCGAGGCCGGCGCCGATGTCGGCCTGCTCCTGATGGTGTCCGCGACCGGCCTCTGCGCGCTTGCCCTGCGCATCCGCCGGCTGCCGTCCGGCCTGCCGATATCGGCCGTGCTGACCCGCGGCTGGCCGTCGGAGTCCGATGAGGAGTCCGCGCACGCTCCGGAAACGTCGGGGGGCCGTCAACCTGGGACCGTGACCGTCCACATCTGGACTCCTACCGGTGCGATGGCGCCGGTCGGCATCCGCCGCTACGTCGCGTCGTTCGACGAGAACGGTCGCGTGTCGACCGGCCATGCCGCGCTCGATGCGCCGCGAGGCATCTACATTTCCCACTATCCTGCCGTCGAGATCAGCCGCACCCGGAACTTCGCACGCACCTTGCGCGCCACGCCGGACAACGACGTCGCTGGACTGTTCCAGCCGAGCTACGCGGAGGAAAGCGCGGATTGGTGCGCGTCGACCCGGCGTGTGACGCTTCGCGGCCTCGACATGCAGGCGATCGGCGCCTTCTGGAAGGCCTATCGCCGCGACACGACCTACAATCTGACCAACCGCAACTGCTCGAGCGGCGTTGCCAAGGCCCTCGATGCGGGTCTCGAAGGGATGTTCGAGGCCCAGGCGCGCTCGCCCTATTTCCTCATGAGGCTGCTCTTCCTCCCTGAACTCTGGGTCGCCGGCGTGATGCGCCGACGCGCCGCCGCGATGACGTGGACGCCCGGCATCGTGCTGGATTATGCACGTGTGCTGCGCCACATCATCGCCTTGCCAGCGCGGCTGAACTCCGGCCGGCGCTGATGGCCGCCGCAGACCTGGTCGCGCGCGGCGCGATCGTCACCACCGCCATGGTCTTCGGGCTGACCTACAGCCTCTGCGCCACCCTGATTGCGCTCGACCTTGCCGAGAAGGGCCTGGACGAAGCCATGATCGGCACCAACGCGGCGATGCACGCTCTCGGCGTCCTGGCGATGGCCTTCCTGCTGCCGCGTCTGGCGGTCTTCCTCGGCATCCGGCGGGCCATCGTGAGCTCGCTCCTGTCGGCCGCGCTGCTGATGCTCGCCTTTCCCGCCCTGCCCTTCCTGTGGCTGTGGTTCGTCCTGCGCCTGCTGCTGGGTGCTGCGTCCGAGGTGCTGTTCGTCCTGTCCGAGACCTGGCTGAATGCGCTCAGCGCCGAGAAGAGCCGCGCCCGGGCGATGGCGGCCTACACCACCGCCCTCTCGCTGGGCTTCGCGCTGGGGCCGCTGATCCTCTCCCTGGTGGGAACCGACGGCTTTCTGCCCTATGCGGTGGGGGCCGCGCTGGCGGCCGGCGCGGCGGGCTTCATCGTAGCGCCGCGCATCGAGACGCCGACGTTCGGACGGCCGGAGAGCGGCAACCCGCTTGCGGCCATGCGCCTCGCGCCAATCGCCATGGCGGCGACCGCACTGAACGCGGCGATCGAGACCGCAGGGCTGAGCTTCCTCGCGCTCTATGCCATGACGACGGGCTGGACCGAAACGCAGGCGACCCAGCTGATGTCCTGCATGATGGTCGGCGCCATCGTCCTGCAGCTGCCGATCGGCTGGCTGGGCGACAGGATCGACCGACGACGTCTCATCGTCGCCCTGGCGGCACTGTCGGCGGCCGGCGCGCTCTCCTGGC
>JAEZHS010000619.1 GCA_023436825.1 Pseudomonadota bacterium
ACCATGACTGATGCCCATCACCCCTCCGTCGGCGTATGACGCCGCCACCTCCCCAACTTCGTTGGGGGGAACGTGGCAAAGAGGAGGGAAAAGACATGGGCAGCATGATCGACTTCAAGCGTCCCGACGGCGGCACCTGCAAGGGCTATCTGGCCGAAGCCGGCAGCGGCAAGCCGGGCATCATCGTCATCCAGGAATGGTGGGGGTTGAACGACCAGATCAAGGGCGTGGCCGACCGCTTCGCCGCCGCGGGCTACAACGCGCTGGCGCCCGACCTCTACAAGGGCCGCGTCACGCAGAAGCCGGACGAGGCCAACCACATGATGAGTGGGCTCGACTTCGTCGGCGCCTCCGACCAGGACATCGCCGGCGCGGTCAAACATCTCGCCGGCATGAGCCGCAAGGTCGGCGTCATGGGCTTCTGCATGGGCGGCGCGCTCACCATCGCGGCGGCCGCGCGCGTCTCGGGCGTGGCCTGCGGCGTGCCGTTCTACGGCGTGCCGCCGGGAGAGCTCGCCGACCCCGCCAAGATCAGGATCCCCCTGCAGGGCCACTTCGCCAACAAGGACGACTGGTGCACGCCGGAGGTGGTGAACGCGTTCGAGAAGAAGATGGCAGCCGGCGGCAACAAGCCCGAGGTCTTCCGCTACGACGCCCAGCACGCCTTCGCCAACGAGAAGAGCCCGGCCTACGACGCGCCCTCGGCCAAGGCGTCGTGGGATCGCATGATGGCGTTCCTCGGCTAGCACCTCTGATGTCTTCCGGACCGCGAGCCTCCGGCTCGCTCATGATTCTTGAGCGACCCAGAGGCTCGCGGTCCGGAAGAACATGACGCGCCACCCAACCGTCGGCCTCGCGATTGTCGGGCTGGGCGCCTCGCTCGCTCCGCTCGACATCGCCGTCAACGTCGCGCTGCCGGCGATCACCGGCCATTTCCGGCTGGCGCTGGGCGACGTGCAGTGGCTCGTCATCTGCTACGTGCTGGTCTACGGCTCGCTGATGCTGGTGTGCGGCAAGCTGGGCGACCTGCTCGGCCATCGCCTGATCTTCCGCGTCGGCATGCTGATCTCGGCCGTCGGCTGCGCCGCCTGCGCCGCCGCGCCCGACTGGCCGCTCTTCCTGTGGGCGCGCGCCGGCCAGGGCGTCGGCACGGCGCTGGCGATCTCCTGCACGCCCGCTCTCGCCACTTCCCTGTTCCCGGAGAGCTCACGCACCCGCGCCCTGGCGGGCCTGGGCATGGCGATGTCGCTCGCCGCCGTGGTCGGCCCGTTCCTCGGCGGCATCCTGGTCGAGCTGTGGGGGTGGCCGGCGGTCTACTGGGTGCGTGTGCCGATCTCGCTCTTCACCCTTGCGCTGTCGGGCCTGCTGCCGTCGCCCAAGCCCGACCCGCGGCCGTTCGATGCCGTGGGCGGCGTGCTGCTCGCCGTGTGCATGAGCACGCTCCTGCTGTCGCTCGTGCTGTCGCAACGCCGCGAGGCGCCCGGCCTTGCGGTCCTCGTTCTGTTCGTCGCGTCGCTGGCCGTTCTCTTCGTCTATGTCCGGCGCGCCCGGCGGGTGCCCGAACCCATCATCCGTCCGGCCCTGTTCGCCGATCCCGCCTTCACCGTCCCGAACGTCATGAACGTGCTCGCCGGCCTCGCGGGCTTTTCGATCCTTCTGCTCACGCCTTACTACCTCGTGAATGTGCTGAAGCTCTCGGCGCTGGCCAGCGGCATGGTGCTGGCGTTGGCCTTCGTCGGCAGCCTCACCGGCGCGCCGTTGTCGGCCTGGCTGGTTGCGCGGATCGGCCAGCGGCCGACCGCCTTCGCCGGCGTCGCCCTGGTCGGGCTCGGGCTCCTGCCGCTAGCTTTCACGGGAGCCGGCACGCCCGTGGCCGTGGTAGCGGTGCTCCTGTTTGCCGAAGGTGTCGGCCAGGGCCTTCTCAACGTGGCCTATACGGACATCGTGACGTCGACGCTCTCCGTGCGCGATCGGGGTGTCGCCGGCAGCCTCGCCCTGCTCACGCGCACCCTGGGAACCGTCAGTGGCGCCTCGGTGCTGACGACATTGCATGTCGTCGGTGCGGCAGGCCTTCCGGGCCTCGACGGCTTCCTCGCGGGCTATCGCTACGCCTTCCTCGCAGCCGGCGGCGGCCTGCTGCTGGCGCTCCTGCTGTCGCTCGCCGTCCCGCATGCTTGGTCGAGGCGGTAGAGCGGAATGCGAGACGGGGTTGGTCACGAGCATCAGCTCGACTGGCGGATCAGCTTTGTCGCGTCGAAGGTTCCGGCTTCGACGGCACGATCCAAGCGGTCGAACTTGGTGCGGTCGATGCGCTGAAAGGAAACCCGGTCACCGGGCGCCAGGAACACCGGCTGCTCGCGGCGCTGGTCGAACATCCAAAGCGGTGTACGGCCGATGATATGCCAGCCGCCCGGGCTCTCGAACGGATAGACCGTGGTCCAGTCCATGACGATCGCGACCGAGGAGCGCGGCACCCGTACGCGAGGCTCCCCACGTCGCGGCAGCGCCAGCGACGGATCGAGACCCATGATGTAGGCCAGGCCGGGCATGAAGCCGAGGTGGTAGACCTTGAAGGCCGATGCAAGGTGGCCCGCGATTACCTGCTCGGCGGACTTGCCGGTGCGTTGGGCGACTTCCTGCAGGTCGGGCGCCAGGTCCGCACCGTCGTAACAGCAGGGAAGCGTCACCTCTCGGCTGCTGCGCTCGACCGCCAGTCCGTGCTCGATCATCCGCTCGATGGCGGGCTGGAGCGTGGCGCGAGATGTGAGGAGCGGATCGTAGGTCACCATCAGGGACCGCATGGTCGGAACCGTCTCCGCCAGACCGGCGAGCTCGCCGGCAAGCCGCGCGCGGTTGATCGCGGCGTGCAGCGCCATGACCCGGCCATTGATCTCGGGCGAGACCTCATTGGCGAATTCGATGGTGAAGGCGGTGTCGCCGCAGGACAGATACCGAACACCCGAGTCCGATGATCGCGGGGGCCCGGACCTGCCCTTCCCCTGCTTCACCTCCGGCCGTCCCCCTCGCGCGGCAGGTCGGTCAAGAACATGGTGCCGGGTTCGTGGGTGATCATGAGTTCCGGCCGCGCCTCGAGCGCAACTGCTTGCGTCGTCACCCCACAAGCCCAGAAGACAGGCACTTCGCCCTCGTGAATGGCGACGGGATCGCCGAAATCAGGGTGCGCCAGATCGGCGATGCCGATCGCCTGCGGGCTGCCGACGTGGATGGGCGAGCCGTGGGCATGAGGATAGCGTTCCGACAGTTCACGGACCTGCTGGACCTGCGCTTGGGGGATCGGGCGCATTGTCACCACGTGCGGTCCGTGGAAGCGGCCGGCAGGACGACAAGGGACGTTGGTCGTGTACATCGAAATGATGGTGTCGCATTCGATGCTGCGAACGCCCACGCCCGCTTCGATCAAGGCGTGCTCGAAGGTAAAGCTGCAGCCGAGCAGGAAGCCGACCAGATCATCGCGCCAGAGATCCCGAATGTCCTTCCGCTTCTCGACGAGCTCGCCTTTGCGGTAGACGCGATAGCCGCCGACGTCTGTTCGCAGGTCTGCGCCCGGCGCGGCGCGGGCGGGCTCCGCGTCGCCTGGCGGGGTGATCTCGATCAGCGGGCAAGGTTTGGGATTGCGGGTGCAGAACGCGGCAAACTCCGAGGCAGCCTCCTTGGGGAGGATGACGAGGTTTGCCTGCTGGTAGGCAGGGCAGTGTCCTGCTGTCGTGCTCTGCCATTCGCCTCGACGGGCCAGGGTGCGCATCTCGGCGGCGGATTTGACGGTTTGAGCTTGTTCCATGCTGGCCCCCAGACAGGTGGCAACAGTCCGTGCACCTCACTCCAAACGAATATTGGCTTTGCGAACGATCATATCCGAACTAAGTCGGTTTGATATTACCCTTCCGGGTGATGGCCCGGAGCATCTTCGCCTCGCCGGCGATGCAGGCGCGGAAAGTTGGGCGGGTTCAGATAGGCGACGTGGCAACCGCCGCGGGATGCGGCCTCTCGATGATGTCGGGTTGCCGCACGGCATCGCCGATCGCCTCATGGTCAACTCGATAAGGATCACGACGGAGTGTCGGAGTGAAAGCATTGCCGGCACTCGAGGCCGGCGGCACCACGGCGTAATCGCCGGTTCGACCCGCCAGAGATGGCCCTATACGGTACGCAAAAATTCGCGAAAACGAAATTGGCTGGCGCGCGCCACTCCAGTGGCGCGTCTTCGCCGCCTCAAGACGCGCCAGTGGTGTGGCGAGCCTCCAGCGATCCTGACCAAAGTTATTGACAGACATAAACTATGGTTATAGTATCGGCCTGTTGCGCGGCTTCCCCGCGTTCCCGCTCTTTGCATCGTTGATCCGAGACCAAAAGGCTGCGGCAGACGCCGCATGCGGCCCGTCCGGAGGCTTGCATTCGGACGAACTGGACCATCATGGCTGTCATCCGGAGTGTAGCGAGGGACCTTTTCCATGGCTTCAAAGGCCCCTCGCTACGCTCGGGGTCATAGCGAGCATGTATCAGGCATTGTGATTTCCGGTACCAGCGTAACTGTCCGAACTCGAAGGAGCCACCACTGGTAGTGGGTGCAGTCTGTATCTTCCACTACGGAAGTACTACCGGAAAGGGGCGGAAATACCGATAAATCGATCGCGCCGCTGACGGCAGTGCATGCACCGACCGCCCGCTTCAACCAGGTCCGAGTTATGAGCTGACGTGTTTCATCACGTCAGCTTGATGTTGCCCTTCTGGATGATGTTGCCGAACATCTTGGATTCGTCGGCGATGCGGCTGCGGAAGTCCGCCGAGTTCAGGTAGGTGACGTAGCATCCGCCGAGATGCAGTTTCTCGATGATATCGGGCGAGCGCACGGCTTCGCCGATCGCCTTCTCGAGCCTGGCGATGACGGCCGGCGACGTCCCGGCGGGCGCCAGGATCCCGAACCAGGAATCGCCTTCCTCCTTGCGGTAGCCCGCCTCGCGCAGGGTCGGCACGTCGGGGAAGTCGGGATGGCGGACGTTCGACAGCATGGCGAGCCCGATGAGCTTGCCTGCCTTCACATGCGGCAGGCAGGTCTGGTCGAACTGCGCCTGCACCTCCCCCGCGACCAGGGCGTTGGTGGCGGGCGCGCTGCCGCGATAGGGCACGTGGGTCATCTTGATGCCGGCCTCGAGCTGCAGCATCTCGCCGAACAGGTGGGTGATGGTGGCAAGGCCCGAGGAGCCGAAATTGATCTTGCCCGGGTTGGCCTTGGCGTAGGCCACGAACTCCGCGACGGTGCGCGCCGGCACCGAGGGATGGATGGCGAAGATGCCCCACGAGGTGCACATGCGCGACACCGTGACGAAGTCCTTGTCGGGGTCGATCGGGATCGGTTGCAGGTGCCGCGTGATGCAGACCATCGCCGTCGTCGTGGTCAGGAAGGTGTGGTTGTCGACCGGCTGGTTCTTGACGAACTCGCCGCCGATCATGCCCGAGGCGCCGGCCTTGTTGTCGAACACGATGGGCTGGCCGAGGCTCTGTGCGGCGCGATCCATGACGATGCGCGTCGATACGTCGGACGGCCCGCCGGGCGGGTAGGGGATGACCATGCGCAGGGGCTTGGTCGGCCATTCCTGCTGGGCGATCGCCGGCGCGGCCCAGGGTACTGCCAGGGGTGCGGCGAGGCCCGCCAGGGCCGAGGCGGTGAAAGCACGACGACGCATGTCTCCTCCCGGAGTCTGTTTTGAGCCTTATAGCATCGACAACTCGTAACGCCGAACGAGGCGATAGAGCAGGATTATCGGGACCAGCGTCACGACAATGAGCGTCGAGGCGGCGGCCGTGGCGATGCCCGCGCCGCTGCCCTCCAGCGCCTGGAACATCACGACGGTCATGGTCTGCCACGGGCCGCTGTAGAGCACGACGGTGGCGCTGAGCTCCGACGCCACTGTGACCCAGGTCAGCACCACGCCGCTCAGGATGCCGCCCAGCATCAGGGGCACGACGACCCGCATCAGGGTCTGGAACGGCGAACGGCCGAGGCTGATCGAGGCCTCCTCGAGCGAGGCGTCGATCTGGTGGACGATGGCGCTGGCCGAACGCACCGCGAAGGGCACCTTGCGCACGCTGTAGGCCAGCACGAGGATCAGCGGCCCGCCCGTCAGCACCAGCGGTCCGCTGTTGAACGACACGACGAAGCCGATGGCGAGCACGGTGCCCGCCACCGCAAACGGCAGGGTGGCCACGACGTCGAGCAGCGTCGCGACGCCCGAGCGCCAGCGGCTCACGACATAGCCGATCGGCACGCCGACCAGCGTGACGCAGGCTGCCGCCAGGGTTGCAAAGACGAGCGTATTGACCAGGGGGCGCAGCGAGCGGTCGAACAGGCCGCCGAAGTTGGCGAGGCTGAAGTTCGGATGCAGAACGGGCCCGCGGAACTCCATGAAGGACAGCACGACGATGGCGAAGAACGGCACCAGGGCCAGGATCACGATGGCCCAGCAATAGATCGTGGCGGCCGCCTGCAGGGGGCGCCCGATCCTGAGGATCGGCGGCGCCTGCCGCGTGTTGGTGGCGAAGCGGCGGGCCGACAGGAAACGCCGCTGCACCAGCAGCACCAGGGCGGTCGTCAGGATCAGGAGCACGCCCAGCACGCCGGCCGAGGCCGGATTGGGGGCGGTCTCGCCGATGAAGAGCTTGAAGGCTTCGACGGCGAAGATCGGCATGTCCTCGGCCAGCACGAAAGGTACGCCGAAATTCTCCAGCGTCTCGATGAACACCAGCAGCGCGCCCGCCAGCACGGCGGGCATGACGATGGGCAAGGTCACCGTCCACACCGTACGGCGTGGCGAGGACCCCAAGCCTTGGGCCGCTTCCTCCATGGACACGTCGACCGCCTTGAAGGCCGCGATGGTCGGCAGCAGCACGTAGGGATAGAGCGTCAGCGTGTAGACCAGGATGATGCCGCCTGCGCCGTAGATCGAGCCGAAGCCCAGCCCCCACGATTGCAGCCACTGGGTGACGATGCCCGAGCGGCCGAGCAGCAGGACGATGGCGTAGGCGCTGACGAAGGACGGCAGCACCAGCGGCATTGCGGCCATCGCCAGGATCGCGGCCTTGCCGGGGATCGGCAGCCGCGCCAGTGCGAAGGCGAAGGGCACGGCAAGCGCCGTGGTGATCACCGTCGCGGCCAGCCCGATGGCCAGCGTATTGCCGATGGCGGCGCGATAGAACGGCCGGCCCAGCATCCTGGCGTAATTGGCCAAGGTCAGCCGCTCGCCGTCGGCGTCCAGCAGGCTGGCGCTGAAGACGTTGAACAGCGGATAGAGCAGGAAGACGCCGAGGAACAGGAAGCCTAGCGCTGCGATGGCGAGCGGCAGACGCTGGCTGTACGGGATGGCCAACCTCACGGAATCACCGTGAGTCGCGTGGGGTCGTAGGCCAACGCGACCGCGGCGCTCATCAGCAGATGCTGGTGCGGCGCGTCGAGCATCGCCGCCTTGAGGATCGTGTCGTCGGCCAGCTTGACGTCGAGCCGCATGATTGGTCCGAGCAGTTCCAGTCGGACGATCGATCCCGACAGCACGGGCCAGCCTTGCGGCGCCTCGCTCGCTAGCCGCAACGCCTCTGGTCTGAGCGACACCAAAGCGTCGCCCGGCCGGCCGAGCGCGTGGCCGGGCACGAGATTGGTCGTGCCCATGAACTCGGCGGCGAAGCGCGACACCGGATGGCGATAGATGTCGACCGGCACGCCCACCTGCTCGAGCCTGCCGGCGTTCATCAGCGCGATGCGGTCGGACACCGACATCGCCTCCTCCTGGTCGTGGGTCACGTAGATCGCCGTGATGCCGAGCGACTTCTGCAAGTCGCGGATCTCGGTGCGCATGCTGACCCGCAGCCGCGCGTCGAGGTTGCTGAGCGGCTCGTCGAACAGCAGCACGCGCGGCCGGATCACGAGCGCGCGGGCGATCGCGACGCGCTGGAGCTGGCCGCCCGAGAGCTGGTGCGGCCAGCGCGCGCCATAGCCCGTGAGCTGGACCAGCGCGAGCGCCTCCTCGACGCGGCGCTCGGCTTCGGCCGCCGGCACCTTGCGGGCCTTGAGGCCGTAGGCGACGTTGCCCGCCACCGTGAGGTTGGGGAACACGGCATAGTTCTGGAACACCATGCCGATGTCGCGGACGTGCGCGGGCAGGCGGTCGATGCGCTCGCTGCCGAAGCGGATCTCGCCGGCGTCGAGCTCGCAGAAGCCCGCGATCATGCGCAGGAGCGTGGTCTTGCCGCAGCCCGACGGGCCGAGCAGGGTGAAGAACTCGCCTTCGCCGACGTCGAGGCTGACGCCGTCGACGGCGCGAACCGTTCCGAAGGTCCGGCTGACGCCGGAAATGACGATGCCGGCCACGCTAGTTTGCCTCCCCATCGTCACACGATGGGGAGGTGGCCCGCAGGGCCGGAGGGGTCGTAGGCTGCAGTATGGTGCTCACGACCCCTCCGTCCGCTTCGCGGACACCTCCCCAGCTTCGCTGGGGAGGAATAAATCAAGCCGCGTCGACAAGGTCTTACCGGGAGTCCTGGATCACGTCCTTGATCTGCTCCAGGGTCTTGGTGCGCTTCGCGGTCCAGCCGTCCTCGTCGTAGTTGACCAGCTTGACCTGTGACAGCGGCGGCATGCCGCCGGGCAGGGCAGTGAGGTCGATGTCGTTGCGCGTCGGCCGCCGGAAGGTGGCCTTGAGGATCATCTCGCGCACATCCTTGCGGTTGATGTAATCGACGAAGACCTTGGCGTTGTCGGTGTTCGGCCCGCCCTTGATGACGGCGACGCCTTCCATCGCAGCGAACGTGCCGTCGCTGGGATAGATCACCTTCACCGGCGCGCCGCCCTTGGCCCACATCGGACCGGCATATTCCAGCGAGATGCCGAGCGGGTACTCGCCGTTGCCCACGCCCTGGAAGACGAGCGACGAACGGTTCAGCACCTTCATGTTCTTGAACAGGCCCGCGACCTTCTTCCAGCCCGCCTCGCCGCCGCCCCACATGTCGACCAGCATGGTGACCGTGCTGTAGGCCGAGCCCGAGTTGGCGGGATCGGTGAAGGCGATCTTGCCCTTCCACTTGGGATCGAGCAGGTCGGCCCAGCTCTTCGGCGCCTCAGCCTCGGGCAGGAGCTTGGTGTTCTGCAAAATGATCAGCAGATGGAGGTTGTTGCCGATCCAGAGATTGTCCGGATCGCGGTACTCGGCCGGCGTGGCGGCGATGTTCCTGGAGGCGTAGGGCTCGAACAGCGCCTTGTTGGTCTGCAGCAGCGAGCGGCTGATGCCCCAGATGATGTCGCCCAGCGGCCGTCCCTTCTCGGCCTGCAGGCGGCGCGCCAGCACGCCGGAGCCCGCCGCGACCGGCTCCACCTCGATGCCGGTCTCGACCTTGAAGGCGGCGAACACCAGGTCGTTCAGCGTGCTGTCGTTGGCAGTGTAGACGACGACCTTCTTGGCCTGGGCGCGGGCCGGCAGGCCGAGCATGGCAAGCGGCAGCGCACCGGCGAATGTTCGACGAAGCATGACGATGAAACCCCCAAGGCAACCTGACGGCCGGAGCATTCCACGAGGCGCGCGACGCCGCCAGCCTCGTGTTAAGGTCGCGACAATGAGGCGTTTCGCCAACAGTGACGTTCAATCGGTCTTCAAGGCCTATCCGCCGGCCTTACGCATGAAGCTGATGGCGCTGCGCGAGCTGGTGTTCGACACGGCTGCCAGGACCGAGGGCGTGGGCCGCCTCACCGAGACCCTGAAATGGGGCCAGCCCAGCTACCTCACCGAGGAAACGGGCAGCGGCACGACGGTACGCATCGACCGCCTGAAATCCGCTGACGGCTACGCCGTCTACATCCATTGCCAGAGTGGCCTCATAGGCCAGTTCCGCGAGCTCTATCCCGAGACGTTCCACTACGAAGGCAAGCGCGGCATCCTCTTCGCTGCCGACGATCGCGTGCCAGCGCGGGAATTGCGTCATTGCCTGGCGCTCGCTTTCACCCATCACTCCAGGAAGAAGAAACCGAAATCGTGACTACCGTCGTCTATTCCGCCCGCCGCATCCTCACCATGAATCCCAACCGTCCATCGGCCACCCATGTGGCGGTGCGCGACGGCCGCATCCTGGGGGCGGGCTCGCTCGACGAGCTCAGTGGCTGGGGCAAGATCGAGCTCGACGAGCGCTTCGCCGACAAGGTGATCCTGCCGGGCTTCGTCGAGGGCCACAGCCACGCCTACGAAGGCGGCGTGTGGAAGTTCCCCTATGTCGGCTACTTCGATCGCATCGCGCCCGACGGAACGCGCTTCAAGGGCCTGAAAAGCATCGACGAGGTCGTGGCGCGCCTGCAGGCGCACGAGAAGACCCTGGCGCCCGGTGCCTCGCTGCTCGCCTGGGGGTTCGATCCGATCTACTTCGGCGGCCGACGCATGGTGCTCGCGGACGCCGACAGGATCTCGACGGGGCGCCCGGTGGTCATCATCCATTCGAATTTTCATGTCGCCAACGTCAACACGGCAGTCCTGGCCAAGGCCGGCATCACGCGCAACACCAACGTGCACGGCATCATCAAGGACGCCGCCGGCGAGCCGACCGGCGAGCTGGTGGAAATGGCGGCCAAGTACATGGCCTATCGCGCCGCTGGCGTGGAGATCGCGGCGGTGCTGTCCGACGAGCAGGCGGTATGGCGTTTCGCCAAGGTGGCGCAGCTCGCGGGCGTCACCACGGCGACCGACCTGCACAACGAACTGCCCGAAAGCACCGTCGAGGGCTACCTCAGCGCCAGCGCGTCCGACGACTTCCCGTTGCGTCTTCTGCCCGCATTCGCGGCGGCGTCGGTGCCGCCGGAGCAGGGCATTCCGCGCCTGCAGGGCCTGATGAAGAAGAACAACGACCGCCTGCGCTTCCAGCTGGTGAAGATCGTGACCGACGGCTCGATCCAGGGCCTGTCGGCGCGCATGCGCTGGCCCGGCTACTACGACGGCACGCCCAACGGCGTGTGGAATGTCGGGCCCGACGACATCGACCGCATCCTGCCCGCCTGGCATCGCGCCGGCTTCCAGATGCACATTCACACCAACGGCGACGAAGCCTCGGAGGTCGCGATCGAGGCGGTCGAGCGGGCGCTGATGGCCGCACCGCGCTGGGACCATCGCCACACGCTGCAGCACGCGCAGATGGCCGATGCCGGCCAGTTCCGACGCATGAAGGCTCTGGGCATGTGCGCCAACCTGTTCGCCAACCATCTCTTCTATTGGGGCGACATCCACTATGCCCGGACGCTCGGCCCGGAGCGCGCCGAGCGCATGGACGCCTGCGGCACGGCGCTGGCTACGGGCGTGCCCTTCGCCATCCATTGCGACGCGCCGGTGACGCCGATCGGTCCACTGTTCACCGCCTGGTGCGCCGTCAATCGGCTCACGGCCTCGGGCCGCACCCTGGGCGAGGCCGAGAAGATCTCGGTCGCCGACGCGCTGCGCGCCATTACGCTCGGGGCGGCCTATACGCTGAAGCTAGACGAGGAACTGGGCAGCATTGACGTTGGCAAGCGCGCCGACTTCGCCGTCCTCGACGACGATCCGCTGTCGGTGACGCCCGAGAAGCTGAAGGACATCGGCGTATGGGGCACTGTGCTGGGCGGCAAGGTGTTCGAGGCGCCGAGATCATGACTCATGTTCGGACCGCGGGCGTACCGGCCGCTCGAGCTCATGAGGCGGGCGGGAGGCCCACGGTCCGAACGTGACCCCCTTCACCGTCATCGGTGGCTTTCTCGGCGCCGGCAAGACCACGCTGCTGAACCGGCTGCTGCGGGCCGAGACCGGCCGACGCTTCGCCGTGCTGGTCAACGACTTCGGCGCCTTCGACATCGACGGCCGCCTGGTGGTCGAGCACGGCGGCGACACGGTCGCACTCGCCAACGGCTGCCTGTGCTGCACGATCGGCGATTCCCTGGTGACGACGCTTCTGGCGTTGCTGGAGAAGCCGGATCGCTTCGACCACATCGTCGTCGAGGCATCGGGTGTCGCCGATCCGGGCCGCATCGCCGACCTCGCCGTGCTCGATCCGCGGCTTGTCCGCGATGGCGTGATCGTGGTCGTCGATGCCGCGAGCGTCCGCGAGCGCGCTTCCGACCGACGGGTCGGTGACACGATCACGCGGCAGCTCACAGCCGCCGACCTGCTCGTTCTGAACAAGCTCGACCTCGCTCCGGATATCGCCGCGTTGCGCGCCTGGCTCACGACCCGTTCTTCGTCGCCCGTCGTCGAGGCCCGCCACGCCGATGTGCCGCTCGATCTCCTGTTCGGCCTGGACCGGCATGGCGCGGCTGGCGGCCCGCAGACCGAAAGCGCCTTTGCGAGCTGGTCCTACGAGTGGCCGACGCCGGTGGAACGAGACCTCGTGCTGGGAATGCTGCGGGCGGTGGGTGTGCTGCGCGCCAAAGGCATCGTGCGCTTCGCCGATGCGCCCGCGCGCCGGTCGGTGATCCACCAGGTCGGCAGCCGGCTCGATATCGCCGACGGCGAGCCGTGGCGCGAAAGCGAGACTTCACGGATCGTGCTTCTTGGCCTGAAACCCATGCTAGGCTCGCTGCAAAAGGAGTGAGGAATGGCAGGCAGGTTGAAGGACAAGGTCGCGATCGTCGTGGGGGCGGGATCGAGCGGCCCCGGCTGGGGCAACGGCAAGTGCACGGCCGTCACCTTCGCCCGCGAAGGCGCCAAGGTGATGTGCGTCGACCTGAAGCGTCCTGCGGCGGAGGAGACGGCTGGGCTGATCGCCAAGGAAGGCGGCGAGGCCTTCGCCGTCGAGGCAAACTCGGCGAACAACGCCGACGTGAAGGCGATGGTCGATGCCTGCATGGCGAAGTGGGGCCGCATCGACGTCCTCGACAACAATGTCGGCATCGGCTCGACCGGCGGACCCGTCGAGCTCAGCGAGGACGAGTGGCATCTGGTGTTCGACGTCAACGTCAAGAGCTTCTTCCTGACGGCCAAGCACGTGCTGCCGGTCATGGAGAAGCAAGGTAAAGGCGCGATCGTGAATGTGAGCTCGATCGCCTCGATCCGCTCGCCCAAGGGCGTGAGCTACATCGCCTACAACGCCAGCAAGGGCGCGGTGAATTCGCTCACCCTCGCCATCGCCTCGCAGTACGCCGACAAGGGCATCCGCTGCAACGCCATCCTGCCCGGCCTGATGCACACGCCGATGATCGACTTTTTAGCCGAGCAGTACGCCAAGAACGAGAAGGATCACAATCAGGCCTACGACAAGATGATCGCCATCCGCAACAAGGCGTCGCCGACCGGCAAGATGGGCACCGGATGGGACACCGCGAACGCCGCGCTGTTCCTCGCTTCCGACGAGGCCGCCTACGTCAACGGCCACCTGCTCGTGGTCGACGGGGGCATAACCGTCCGCGCGTGAGCCGCCTATTTCCAGTTGTCCCTTATCATGTCCGCAACCGCCTTCTTCAGGAAAATCGGAGGCGCGAGGACCTGGGGCTGTGGACTGGCCGGATTGTGAAGCACCAGCCTGTCGTCGTCAGGCTTGTTGAAATCTCCTGAGTACGGTTGCGGCTGTTCGATGAACAAGTCGGCGTCCGGGCCGTATTTCGTGTGGCTGGAATTGTCCAATCCGCAGACATGGATGAGTTCGTGGGCCGCGATGAAGTGCTTGATCCCGTGGCCGACCTCTCGCTGCACATCTTTGAACTTGCCGCGCCCTACCGCCATCTGGGCCGAGACCATCGGGGTCTGAGGCACAAACACAAAGGCCTTGCGGATCCGCTCTCCCTGACTGGCTAGCTGACCGTGGAGAAGCTGCGTCTTGCCGTGCATTCCCGTGCCCGGAAAGTTCTTGATCTGGAAATCCTGGCCAAGCGCCGAGAAGGTGATGTCGCCCTTTCCCATATCGAAATGGACATCGGCTCCGCCATCTCCATTCGGGTCCGGCTTTGCCGCATTCTCGGGCGCCACCATCGTGATGCCGAGTCGATTGTCCTGGGATAGCTGGTTGAATGTATTCAGCGCGTCTTCAAACGCCCTGCGCCACGGCCTGTTCAGCGTCGGCGCCACGAAGATGGTCAGTTGCTTGGGGTTACTATTCTTGACTTTGTCTTCCCATGGTATGGCCATCGACCTCGCTCCGAATTATGGCGCCTGCCATGTACTCCTCGAACGAGGCTTTTCCGCGACGGCCGATGCGTCGCGTTATCGTCCGCGCGTAAGCACGAAGCGTGAGACGAACGGGCTGGTCAGGATGATCAGGAACAGGCGGAAGAGATGGTGGGTCGCCACCATCGCTACCTCGACGCCGAGCGCCAGGCCGATCAGGCTCATCTCGGCGAAGCCGCCGGGGGCGTAGGAGAGCACGGTCGCATCGATGCTGAGGCCGGTCATCGCGTGGGTGATCTCGGCGAAGCCAACGGCGCAGCCGATCAGGAGCACGGCGGCGCCGACCGACGCGCCAATCTCCTTGTGCAGCTGGTTGACGGCCGTACCGACGAAGCGGCAGCCGATGCCGCAGCCGACGACGACCTGTGCGGCTGCCACCAGTTCGCCGGGCGGTTTGGAATCGGTGAAGCCCGAGAGATGGGCGACGGCGCTCATCAGCATCGGCCCGATCATGAAGGCGGCCGGCAGGCGTAGCGCCCGGCCGACCACCGCGCCGATCAGGCCGCAGGCGATCAGGATCGCCCAGTCTCGCCAGTCGTTGTGAGTCGGATGCGGCATGGTGAGCACGCTGGTCTGCGCGCCCTGCACCAGCCGGTACCAGACCGGAATCGTGAGCACGACGGTGAGGATGCGCAGGGCGTGCGCGAGTGCGATCGAGCGCTCCTGGCCGCCCATGGCGCCGCCCATGATGGTCATGTCGTTCAGCCCGCCCGGCATGGCGGCGAAATAGCAGGTGACCTTGTCCCACATGGTGAAGCGGCGGAACCAGAAGTAGCTCAGCGTCGCGCCGGTCATGGTCATGCCGGTCAGTACGCCGAGGCTCACCGCCCACCTGCCGAGCTGGTGGATGAGTTCGGGCGAGAAGCCCGAGCCCAGCAGCACACCCATGATGATGACCATGCCCTGGCGCAGGCGCACGCTCATGCCGATGCGGAGCCCTGCGAAGGCGGCAACGGTGGAGAAGACGCAGGCGCCCAGCATCCAGGCGAGCGGCATGCGCAGCCAGTTGAACACGAAGCCGCCCACCGTGCCGATCACGATCGCGAGCAGGAGCGGCCGATAGCCCTCGTGGCCGATGATGTGCTTCTTCTCGGAATTGACGGGGAGCGCCTTGCTCAATGGTCGAACTGCTCCTTCAGGATCCGCTCCTCGAGATCGTGCTCGGGATCGAACAGGAGGGTGAGGTCGATGTCGGTCGCTTCGGTCACGGTGACCCGGGCGACGTTGGCGATCTCGACGGAATCGGCGGCGGCGGCGACGGGGCGCTTGCGCGGATCCAGCACGGTGAGCTCGACCTTGGAATGGCGCGGCAGCAATGCGCCGCGCCAGCGTCGTGGCCGGAAGGCGTTTATCGGCGTGAGCGCCAGCAGGCCCGCACCGAGTGGCAGGATCGGCCCGTGGGCCGACAGATTGTAGGCGGTCGAGCCGGCAGGCGTGGCGACCAACACGCCGTCGCAATAGAGGTCGGGCAGCCGCTTCCTGCCGTCGACCGAGATGGCGATGCGCGCGGTTTGGCGGCTGGAGCGCAGCAGCGACACCTCGTTGATGGCGATGACCTCGTGCGCGCGGCCGCGGGTGTTGATGGCGAGCATGCGCAACGGCGTCAGGCTGACCTGCCGCGCCTGACGCAGGCGCTGCATCAGGCCCGCTTCCTTGAAGGTGTTCATCAGGAAGCCGATGGTGCCGAGGTTCATGCCGTAGATCGGTGTGCCGCGATGGATGTGGCGATGGAGCGTCTGCAGCATCAGCCCGTCTCCGCCCAGAGCGACGACGATATCGGCCTGGGCCGGCGGCACCGCGCCATAGCGCTTCTTGAGCTTGGCCCGGGCGCTGCGGGCAGCGGGGGTCGGCGCCGCGACAAAGGCGAGGCGGAGGGCGGAATTGGAGGGGGAAGCCATCAGGGTGTCTGCAATGCCATTAATGCAAGTTTCGTACTATAGCCGCCCGCCACGACCGTGCGTTAAATTCACCCTTGCATAAGAACTGAGGAGGAACGCGATGGAGCTGGTGCCGCTGGGACCGGGATTTGGCGTCGAGGTCAAGGGCGTGAGCATGCTCGACGTCGCCTCGGATGGCGATGCATACAAGGCGGTGCGCGCCGCCTTCGAGGAGCATTCCCTGCTGGTGTTCCGCAACCAGGCTATCGCCGACGACATCCAGGTCGCCTACAGCCGCGCCTTTGGTCCGCTCGAGCTCACCAAGGTAGCGTCGCTGGGCGCCGGCGGCTTCTATTCCAAGCTCACCAATATCGGCGAGAAGGGCGAGATCGTGCCGCCCGATCATCGCCAGGTGCTGGTGGCCCAGGCCAACGCGCTTTGGCATACCGACTCATCCTTCAAGAAGACGCCGGCGCTTGCCTCGGTACTCACCGCACGCGTCCTGCCGGGCGAGGATGGCGACACCGAGTTCACCTCGACGCGGCTTGCCTGGGATCGGCTGCCTGCGGACCTGCAGGCGAAGCTGAAGGATGCCGTTGCGACCCACTCCTATGCCAACAGCCGCGACCAGATCCATCCTGATCTCGCCAATGCGGAGGAGCGCAAGGCGCTGCCGCCGGTGCGCTGGCGGCTGAACTGGCGCAACCCGGCCAACGACCGGCGCGCGCTCTACGTCGCGAGCCATGCCTATGCCATCGACGGCATGGACGACCGCGCCGCCCGCCAGCTCCTGGCTGAACTGCTCGACGAAGCGACACGACGGGAGTTCGTCTACACTCACAAGTGGCGTCAGGGCGACGCCGTCATGTGGGACAACCGCGCCATGCTCCATCGCGGCCGGCCGTGGGACTACAAGAAGGAACGGTCGATGATCCGCACGACCATTTCGGCGACCGATGCTGATGGGCTGGCCGAGGTGCGGCCGCCGGTCGTGCATTAGCCACCACCCGTCTGTAGGTGGGAAGAGATCATCAAGGGTGATTTGCCGGGCTTCGATGTGCCCGGCTACGGTTTCGTCGACGATCTGCTGATATCCGCGAGCGTCACCTCCATAGACGGGCCAGGACGAGTCCTTGCCGAGGCCGGGCCGGCCTGGGTTCGCGTCTCGGGACGCCTGCCTATTCATGGCGTCATGAGGTTCGATTCGGCCGACGTCATGATGGCGATCAACAACGGCAGTTTCCAGGACATGGTGCTGCACGAGATGGGACACGTGCTGGGTATCGGATCGCTGTGGGCGGCCTTCGGGCTGAAGGACGGCGCCGGATCGGCGTATTTCGGCCAGTATGGCCTGGAGGCCTACCATCAGCTCGGCGGCCCCGGCTCCTTCGTGCCTCTCGAGACTACCGGTGGGCCAGGCACGGCTGGCGTGCACTGGTCGGAAGCCGTGTTCGGCAACGAGCTGATGACGGGCTTCATCTCCGGGCCCAACAATCCGCTCAGCCGAGTAACGATCGGCGGACTGCGCGACCTGGGCTACAGCGTCGACTATGGCGGGGCGACGCCCTACCGCATCCCCGCTCGGGCTCTGGACGGGCAGGGCGGGGTGTGGAGCGTGGCGGCCGATCGGCGGTCCAGCCTCGACGTGGTATTCGCGACTGAGGACGAAGACGAGAACGTCTGGCCGATCCGGATCCATAGAGCATCGTAGGCTCGAGCGGCCGCCGAAGGGCCGCTCGCAAACCCGCCTGCACGAAGTCCAGCTACTCCGCCGCCTCCAGCCGCTGCTGGTTCTGTCGCGCCGCGATCTTGGCGCGCGCGAGATCCTCGCCGCGGCGCTTGCTGAGGGC
>JAEZHS010000605.1 GCA_023436825.1 Pseudomonadota bacterium
TTTGAGGCCGCAGGAAAAAGGTCCCTCGCTACGCTCGGGATGACAGTATTCGTTGGCTCTGCGACATTGAGTCGGATGACCGAAGACGAGTTGCAGGCCCTTCTCGACAAGACGCTGCCGTTGGCCGACCGGCACGAGGTGTTCGTCGAGGAGTGCCAGGATCAGGACGTGCGACTGCGCTTCTCGCTCAAGCCCGGCGAAACCTGGTCGAGCGCGGCGCTGCTGTCCCTGATCGACACGTCCCTGAGAGCGGCTGCGGGGCTCGAAGCGACCCTCACTCATCTCGGTGTCACGGTGCTCCGGGCAGCACATGAAGCCGACGTGCTCGCCTTGTCGCGAGTCATCCGCCGCGACGGCGGGACGGTCCACGCCGAGGCCTGGCTGTTCAGCCACGCCGTCGTAGAACCGATGCTGCACGCGACGGCGACGCTGAAGCGTTAGTCGCATCGGAGCGCGGACCTCCGGGTCCGCTCAGAGTCTTTTGGACCGCGCGCTTCCAGCGCGCTCACGAGCGAGCCAGAGGCTCGCGGTCCGGAAAAGCATGAGCGCTCCGACTCTACGCCGCTTCCTTCCAGGCGTCGTCGACGACGGCCACGATGTCGCGCATGATCTGCGTGAGGTCGAAGTCCTTCGGTGTGTAGACGCGCGCCACGCCCGCCTTGATAAGCGCCTCGGCGTCGGCCGGCGGGATGATGCCGCCCACCACCACCGGCACGTCGTCGATGCCGGCGGCGCGCAGGCCGGCCAACACTTCGCCGACCAGGGAGACATGGCCGCCCGACAGGATCGAGAGTCCGACGACATGCACGCTCTCCTCGAGGGCGGCATTGACGATGCGCTCGGGCGTCAGCCGGATGCCCTCGTAGACCACTTCCATGCCGCAGTCGCGGGCGCGCACGGCGATCTGCTCGGCGCCGTTGGAATGGCCATCGAGCCCGGGCTTGCCGACCAGGATCTTTATCCGGCGGCCAATACGGCGCGACACCGTGTCGACCTCGCGGCGCGCCGCTTCCAGCCGGCCGTCGCTGACGCCGACGGCGCGAGCAACGCCCGTGGGCGCTCGATACTCGCCGAACACCGAGCGCAGCGTCTCGGTCCATTCGCCGGTGGTGACGCCCGCCTGTGCGCAGGCGATCGAGGCCGGCATGATGTTGCGATCTTCCTTGGCGGCGGCGGCCAGCTCATCCAGCGCTTTCTTCACGGCGGCGTTGTCGCGCGAGGTCCGCCATGCCTGCAGGCGCTCGACCTGCTCGCGCTCGACCGAGGCATCGACCGTCAGGATGGCGCCTTCACCGGTCGAGAGCGGCGAGGGCTCGGCATCGGTGTAGGCATTGACGCCGACCACGGTCTGCTCGCCCGCTTCGATCGCGGCCAGCCGCTTGAGGTTCGATTCGACGAGGCGCTGCTTCATGTAGGCCGCCTCGATCGCGGCCACCGCGCCGCCCATGTCGGCGATGCGCGCCACCTCGGCCGTGGCCTCCTGTTTCAAGGCTTCGACCTTGCGCGCGATCTCGGCGCTGCCGTCGAAGATGTCGCCGTACTCGAGCAGGTCGGTCTCGAAGGCCACGATCTGCTGCAGCCGCAGCGACCACTGCTGGTCCCACGGCCGCGGCAGGCCGAGCGCCTCGTTCCACGCCGGCAATTGCACCGAGCGGGCGCGCGCGTTCTTGCTCATCACCACGGCCAGCATTTCGAGCAGGATGCGATAGACATTGTTCTCGGGCTGCTGCTCGGTGAGCCCGAGCGAGTTCACCTGCACGCCGTAGCGGAACAGCCGCTGCTTGGCGTCGGCAACGCCGTAGCGGGTGCGCGTGAGCTCGTCCCACAATTCGGCGAACGCCCGCATCTTGCACATCTCGGTGACGAAGCGGATGCCGGCATTGACGAAGAAGGAGATGCGGCCGACGACCTGAGGGAAGTCGGCCTCGGGCACCTGGCCGCGATCGCGCACCGCGTCGAGCACGGCGATGGCGTTGGCGAGCGAGAAGGCGAGCTCCTGCACCGGCGTGGCGCCGGCTTCTTGTAGGTGATAGCTGCACACGTTCATCGGGTTCCACTTGGGAACCTCGCGATAGGTGAAGCCGATCGTGTCGGCGGTCAGCCGGAGCGACGGCTCGGGCGGGAAGATGTAGGTCCCGCGCGAGAGGTACTCCTTGATGATGTCGTTCTGGGTCGTGCCCTGCAGCTTGGCGCGCGCGATGCCCTGCGCCTCGGCGGTGGCGATATAAAGAGACAAGAGCCATGCCGCCGGCGCGTTGATGGTCATCGACGTGTTCATGCGGTCGAGCGGGATGCCGTCGAACAGGGTCCGCATGTCGCCGAAATGGCTGATGGGTACGCCGACCTTGCCGACTTCGCCCTTGGCCAGCGGATGGTCGGAGTCGTAGCCGGTCTGGGTCGGCAGGTCGAAGGCGACCGACAGGCCGGTCTGACCCCGCGCCAGGTTGGTGCGGTAAAGCTCGTTCGATTTGGCCGCGGTCGAATGGCCGGCATAAGTCCGGATCAACCAGGGACGGTCGCGGTTGGTCATGGTAGCGGCTGGTGAAAAGTTTCCGGTAGACTGGGTGCCTCAAGCGATGTTGCATTGCAGCATGAAACATTTCGCAGCGCAACCGAGGTCCGAGGCCGCTTTGTGACCAGCGCGACCTCCCCTTGGGGGCAGCGGCCCAGCACGCCGGCAGCGGCCACGGCCGCCGCTACGACCGAGCCGGACCTGACGCCGAGCCGGCCGGTCTATGACGGCAGGTTGAGCGAGCTCTATGTCATCTATCTGCGCCACCTCGTGCTGATGCTGCTGACGCTCGGCTGGTCGCGCTTCTGGGGGCGTACGCGCATCCGGCGTTATCTGTGGAATCACTTCGCCATCCTGGGCGACCGCTTCGAGTATCGCGGCCGCGGCATCGAGCTGATGGTGGGCTTCATGCTGGCGCTACTGATGCTCGCCGCCTGGGGCGGCCTGATGTACGTGGTGTGGATCTACGTGTTCCACGAACGGCCGTTCGCGAACTTCGGCCTGTTCGACATCTTCTCGCTGTCGGTCGCGCTGATCGGCTTTCCGCTCGCCTATGTCGGCCACTATGCCGGGCTGCGCTATCGGCTGTCGCGTACGCGCTGGCGGGGTATACGCTGCGGGCTGGCAGGCTCGGCCTGGCGCTACGGCGCGTTGGCCACCTTCTTCACCTTCGCCAACGCCATGACCTTCCAGCTCTTGACCCCGCTCATGTCGGTGAACCTGGCCCGGCCGCGCATCGCCAACACGCGCTTCGGCAGCCTGCCCTTCGTCTTTGCCGGCGGCGCCGGCGACATCTATGGCCGCTATATCGGCTATTACTTCCTCAACATCATCGCCTGGCTGGTGGCGGCCGGCGTCTTCTTCGCCGCCATCGGCGGCGCCGTCGGTGGCCTCGGCGTCACATTCACCGAGGACGAGCTGCGGCAACTGTTCACGCGGCCCAGCCTGCGCACCATCCTGCTGCTCGCAGCGCTTGTGAGCGGCGTCTACATCGTCTTCAGCCTGCGGATCCTGCCGCTGCGCTGCTGGTGGCAGGCTTATCTATTCCGCTACCTGGTTTCGCGCAGCCGCGCCGGCAACGTGCTGTTCGCCACGGCGATCTCGACGCGCCAGATGTGGGGCTTCCTGGTGCTGAACTACCTGATCGTCATGCTGACCCTGGGCCTGGGCTGGCCCTGGGTGATGCATCGCACGCTCCGGCTGATCGCGGCCGAGCTGTGGCTCTACGGCGCACCCGACGGCGCATCGATCGGCCAGCCGACCGATCTCGGGCCGCGCTACGGCGAGGGCCTCCTGGACATGTTCGACGTGAGCGGCGTCTGACATGGCGACCACAGCGCGCTTCTACGACGGTGAGACCGCCCAGGTGCACGACGTCAGCGTGCGCACCACCACGGGCGAACTGGTGATCTTCCGGCTGGCCGACGCCAGCATCCTGGCGCGCTGGCCGATCGATCAGCTCGCCGTGCTGGGCGACATCCAGCACGAGGTGACGCCGCCGATCGTGCGCAAGGGCTCCGAGGCGCGCCTGGTGGTCGAGGATCCCGAACTGCGCCGGCACCTCGCTTCTCTGGTCCCGCAGCTTGCACCGTTGGCCGGCACGCGGCCGGCGCCGGTCACCCGCATTGCCGCCTTCAGCGCCACCTTTGTCGCACTGGTCGGGCTGTTCTGGCTCGCCATCGACTACGGCACCGAGTATGCCGCGCCGCTTCTGCCCTACAGCCTGCAGGTCAGGTTGGGCGAGAGCGTGTTCGATGAGCTGACGGCCGACAAGGACGAGTGCCACGGCAAGGCCGGCCTCAGGGCGTTGAACGACCTCGCCAATCGACTGGCCAAGGCGGCCGACTATCCGCACGAGATCGCCGTGCACGTGATGGAGGGCGGCCCCGTCAACGCCTTCACCCTGCCGGGCGGCATCCTGGTCTTCTATTCCGACCTCATCGAGCAGGCCAAGGACGGCGCGCAGGTGGCGGGCGTGATGGCGCACGAGATCGGCCATGTCGTGCACTATCATCCGGTCAAGGGACTGGCGCGCCAGTACGGCATCGAGCTTCTGGTCAAGCTGGTGAGCGGCGGCTACTCGGACCTGCTGAGCACGCTGGCCTCGGGGGGCAATGTCCTGCTGGCCCTGCGCAACGGCCGCGCCTTCGAACGCGATGCCGACGCCACCGGAGTCGCCCTCCTGGAGAAGCTGGAAATCCGTGCCGACGGCGTCGCGAGCTTCTTCGAGCAGATGCTGGCCAAGGAACCCAAGGACGCCGCCGCCATTGCCGGCATCTGGTCGAGCCATCCGCCGACCGCCGAGCGTATCGAAGCGACGCGACGGCCGTCGTCCGGCAAGCCGCCCTTCACCGACGCCGAGTGGAGGGCCGTGCGCAATGTCTGCAAGTGAAGCCTAGCAGCGGGAATCACAAATGGCCGAGACTTGCCCACTGTCATCCCGAGCGCAGAGAGGGACCTTTCCTACGGCCTTGAAGGCCCCTCGCTACGGTCGGCACGGGGTAGCCCCCGCGCCGGGTGACAGTCATGACTCACCCTTCAGCGATAGTCGGCACTAGACGATGCCGATGCGCTGGACGATCTCGCACGACGAGCGGCTGGTACTGGTGACCGCCGAGGGACCGGTGACGTTGTTCGAGATCGAGGACTATTTCGATGCCGTGATCGTGGCCGGCGCCCAGCCTTACGCCAAGCTGCTCGATGCGAGCACGATGGAGGTGCGGCTCAGCGACGACGATGTGATGGCGATCGGCGCGCGCATGAGCGCGTATGTCAACGACCAGAAATGGCCCGGCGGGCCGGCGGCGTTCGTGGTGACGACCCGCGCCAACCGCGAGTTCATCAGGCGGTTCATCAATCTCGCCGCCTCGCCGCGACAGGCGAAGATCTGTCAGACCGTCGACGAAGCACGTCGCTGGCTCGACGAGCAGGTGCGCTAAGGCAACATTCCGTTCGGCTGGAAACAACGGAATGTGCCTGCTGCAGCAACTATTGCCGGTGCGCGCTTTTCCGATATGGTGGAACCGCGCGCAACTCCACCATTTTCGGAAAGCGCTTGAGGCAATGGCCGATACGATCGTCCTCGCGACCGCGGCGGACCAGCCCGACATCACCGCCTCCGATCGGCTCTACGCCAAGGCGCTGCGTCGGCACGGCCTGAAAGTCGTCGGCGCGGCGTGGAACGGGCCACGTGCGGCGTTCGATGGGGCGGCGGCCGTCGTGTTGCGCTCGACCTGGGGCTACTACCGCACGCTGGCCGAGTTCAGCGCCTGGACGGAGGCGATGGCGGCATCGACGCGGCTGTTCAATCCGATCGGCCTGGTGCGCTGGAACATGCGCAAGGACTATGTCGGCAAGCTCGCGACGGCCGGCATACGCACGCCGGGGACGCGCATCGTCGCGCGTGAAGCGGCAGCGATCGAGTGTGTCTTCGACGAAACCGGGTGGCAGCGCGCCGTCGTGAAGCCCGCATCCGGCGGTGGCGGCCATTCCGTCGAGCTGCTCAGCCGGGATACAGTGGCCGATGCCGTGCCCAGGCTCGCTGCCGGCGACGTGCTGCTACAGGAATTTTTGCCCGAGATCGCCGACGGCGAACTGTCCATGGTCTATTTCGCCGGTGTCTTCAGCCACGCCATCCGCAAGCGCCCGCCCAAGGGCGAGTTTCGCAGCAACTCGCGCTACGGTCCGACGCGCGCCGCCGAGACTCCGGCGGAAGGGGTGGCGGAGCAGGGCGTGGCTGCGTTGCGTGTGCTACCGGAGATGCCGCTCTATGCCCGCGTCGATGGCGTCGTGCGTGACGGCGCGCTGGTCGTGATCGAGGTCGAGGTGCTGGAGCCGTCGCTGTTCATGGAGTTCGATCCGTCATCCGCCGACCGCTTCGCCGAGGCGACGGTCAACCGCCTGCGCTAGCTACTGCGCGACGAGTTCAGTCCGATCCGTCGTCCCGACCGGAGCGCGAAGCGCGGAGCGGAGG
>JAEZHS010000738.1 GCA_023436825.1 Pseudomonadota bacterium
ACCAGGTCGTCGACGCCGTGGAACACGACGCGCATGGCGCCTGCGGTATAGGTGCTGTTGCCGCCGCGCTCCTCCTCGGGGGCGGCCTCGAGCATGGCGACCGAGGCGCCCGTCTCGCGCGCCGCCAAGGCCGCACAGGCCGCCGCGTTGCCCGCGCCCACCACCAGCACATCGACCTCGAAATCGATCATCAATACCCCCACGAAGCACATCCACACTTGCGCCATTCCGATGCTTGGGCGGCATCGGGCCAAACACATCTGTCTCGTATCGAACGCCTATCCAGACTTGATCACATCATCGCGCCAAAGTTCCCATGTGCGATCGATCTGCCTGTCATTGCTCCGCGAAGCTGCGCCCGCCTCCTCCGGCGTGAGGTATTGCGGCGTCCCTAGCTGCAGCGCCGCCATCTGCAGTCGCGCATTCACCTCCGCATAGACAGCGCGATAAACCGCCTGCCGGATACTGGCGCCGACCGTTGTCGAGCCGTGGCCACGCATCAAAACGACTGACGCGCCGCCGAGGCAGCAGGCAAGCGCGTGGCCGAGATCGCCATTGCGCACAAGCAGGTCGCTCGCCGGGCCGGCAGTATCACGAATCTCGAATACTGGGGCGCCGCCTCCCAAGAAGCCGCACATATGGAAGATCGGCTTCAGTCCGGCGCCCTGAACCGCACTGAACGGCACAATACTGGGAGAGTGGCTGTGAACGATCGCGTTCACATCAGGGCGCAGGGCGTAGATCGCCGAATGGATGAAGCGTTCGAGATAGGCAATGCCGGGCTGACCCTCGATCGGCTCGCCTCGCTCGTCGAGCAGCGTGATGTCGGCGCGCGTGACGCGGGCCGGCGCCAAGCTGCGCGACATCAGGAAGCGACCGGGCTGCCGTGGATGACGCTGACTGACATGGCCGAAAGCATCCACCACCGCCTGACGGTAAAGAATGCGATTGGCAAGCACCAGCTCGTCCAACAGGATCACATCGACATCGGCTTCAACGAGATGCGCCGGAAGCCCTCCCACTTCGTTCATCCTTCGGCTCCCGTCAGGCAATCTCGCCGCTGTTCATCCGGCGCACTCCCGCCGCCAGCATCTCCGCCGACATCGCGGCGGCCTGTGGATCGGGTCGAGAGCGGGAAGCGTCGTCGATGACAAAAACGGGGAAACCCGCGCTGCGCGCATCGAGCGCTGAGAACCGCACGCATCCATAGAGGGCCAAGCCGCACAAGAACACGCGCTGGAAACCACGACCACGCAACAGATGCGACAAGCCCGTGCTCGTCACCTTGTCGTTCTCAACGAACGCCGAAAAGGAATCGATGTCCTTCCGGAAGCCCTTGCGCACGATCAACTCGGTGTTCGGCAGGTCGAGCCCCTCATGAAACTCGGCGCCGTGGCTCTTTTGCACGCAATGATCGGCGAATACTTTCTGTGCGCCGTAGGCTGCCTGCACGATGTCGCCCGGCTTGGCGCCCGCATGGGTGCTGGCAAACGACACGTGGCCCGGCGGATGCCAGTCCTGTGTGAGCACGACATGGCGAAAGCGTGCGCCGAGCCGATTGATCGGCTCGATGATCGCTTCCGCATCGGGAATAGCGAGGGCGCCGGTCACGAAGTCATTCTGGACGTCGACGACGACGAGTACGTCGTCGTCCCCAGGCGCAATCGGATCGGCACTCGTCATGTGCCTTACAGCACCACGTCGGCATAGACAGGAATATAAGATCCCTTGTCGAGGTCCATCACCAGATCGAGGAACGCCGGGCGCATGTTCTCGACCAGCCATTTACGGATGCGCCGGTGCTCTTCCTTGTCGCGCCATTCGGCGAGCAGATAGAAATGGTCGGGATCGTTCTCGTCCTGACACAGCACGCCATCCTTCACTTGACCCGACGAGTGATGCATGGGGTTATCCGCCGCCTGATCGAACTCGGTGAAGCGCTTGATGAATTCGTTGGCCATACCGGGCTTGACCCGGAAATCGTAGATGTGAATGAAGTTGCCCTTCTCGGCGAGCGGCGGATTTCCCATCGTGTTTTCCTTTCTTCTGACCAATAAGTCGCCCGGTGACCCGGCTTTAGTGACTGTCGTCACGGTTACGGTGTGATACGTGCCACGGCATGGCCCGCCGCTCGATCAAGTCGATCAGCTGGAACAGGAGCGTGCCGAGCACCGAGAGCACAATGATGGCGGCGAACACGCGCGGCGTATTGAACTGGCCCTGCGCTTGCAGGATGACGAAGCCCAGGCCCCAGTTCGAGCCGACGAACTCGCCGACAATCGTGCCCACGAGCGACAGCGAGATCGCCACCTTCATGCCGGCAAAGATGCTGGGCAACGCGTTGGGAAAGCGAATCTTCCAGAACATCTGCAGGTTGGACCCGCGGTAGGTGCGCGCAAGGTCGAGCATGCCGGGATCGACGGAGCGCAGGCCCACGACACTATCGACCACCATGGGGAAGATCGATATCAGCACGGCCATCAGCACCTTCGATTCGACGCCCGTGCCGATCCACAGAACGAACAATGGGGCGATAGCCACCTTGGGAATGGCGTTCGTGGCAACAAGTGAAGTGAACAATGTCTGATCGAGAATGCGCGAATAGACGATGCCGATCGACAGCAGCAGTCCCAGAGCCACCGAGATCGCGAACCCCACGAGCGCCGCGCCGAGCGTATAGGCGGTATTCTCCGCGAGCCAAAGTGGATCGTGGATCAACTCCGTCCAGACCACGCTGGGTGCGGGAAGGATGTAGGGCCTGACCCCTGTCAGGTGACAGATGGCCTCCCAAAGGCCGAACACGACCACCATGAAGCCGACGAGAAAGCGCATCCGGGAGTTGCCCAGCCACCAGCGGCGCGACCCGCTCGGTGCCGGAGCGGCAGGCTGCGAGAGAGCGGTTTCAGTCATCCGATGAATGTCCCCAAGCGTTCGAAGATCGACCGCACCGCTGCGGCATAGCGGATGAATTCAGGGGTCTCGCGCATGGCGAGGCTGCGCGGCCGCGGCAGGTCGATCTCGACGATCTCCTCGATGCGGCCCGGATCGCGGGCCATGACGGCCACCCGGTTCGACAGCAGGATCGCCTCGTTGATACTGTGGGTGATGAACAGGATGGTCTTGTGCGTCTGTGTCCAGATGCGCTGCAACTCGATATTGAGGTTGTCGCGCGTGATGGCGTCAAGCGCACCGAACGGCTCATCCATCAGCAGCAACGCGGGATCCGAAAGAAGCGCCCGGCAGATCGCGACGCGCTGGCGCATGCCGCCCGAAAGCTCCCAGGGGTAGCGGTCGGCGAAGCGCCGCAATCCGAACGTCTCGAGCAGCTTCAGCGCGGGCTCGATGTACGGCTTGCGCGGCCGTCGCAGGAATTCGAGTGGCAACAGCACATTGTCGAGGACGGAGCGCCAGTCGAGCAGCATGTCGCGCTGAAAGACGATGCCGAGATCGTCGGGCGGCCCGTCAAGTTCGCGACCGCGCACCCTCACCTCACCGCTCGATATGTCCTCCAGGCCCGCCAAGCAACGCAGAAGCGTGCTCTTGCCGCAGCCCGACGGTCCAAGCAGGCTCAGGAATTCACCCTGCTTGATGTCGAGGTTGATGTTGTCCAGAGCGTGGATGTCGCCGCGTTCCGACTGATAGGTCTTGAAGACCGAGCGCAAGTGGACCAGCGCCTCCGAGCCGTCCATCGTTCGCCGGTCCGTTGCGACGGCCGTCCGGGCGTTCATTGAAAGTCCATCCGCTCGAGGTAATCCTTGAGAACGTGATGGATCGTCGCCTCGACGCCGGCCATCGGGCCTGGCTGATAGTTGCGCGACGTCATCGCCTGCTGCAGCGACACCATCATGCTGCGATCCTCCTCCAGCACGACGTACTGATAGTCGGCATAGACCTTCGTGCGCGACTCGAAGTCCGGCAGGGCGAAGTGCTCGCGAGGATAGAGGTGATAGGACCAGGCCATGCACTTGTCGACGGACACCGGCCAGATCACGAGGTAGCGGATACTGTCGCAACGCGCGAACATGTGCGTATTCGGCGGCATGCGGAACGTCGCGCCAAAGCCATCGCCCCGTTCGTCGATCCACGGCATGCGGCCGAACAGGCTGACGCCGTCGGGCGTCGAGGGCGCGGCGGCATAGTGGTAGCTCACCATGCCGTGTTCATCGAGGCGGATGTTCTTGCGGTCGGCGTTGAAGTTTTTCCCGAACGTGTTCGCGTGCAGCACCTTCACGTGATAGATGTCGAGCAGATTCTCGACCGCGAACTTCCAGTTGCAGCCGAGCTCGACCGGGAGCTTGCGCGCCATGCGGCAGTTCTCTTGCTTCAGGAAGCCGAACTGCTCCTGGTACGGCTTGATGAACTCCTCGAACGGCTCGGGGTTCGGTGAGAAGTTGACGAATATGTTGCCGCCCCAATTGGCGAGGCCGAGCTCAGGCAGACGGCAGTTGGTACGGTCGAATGTGGTGTTGTCGACCATCAAGGGTGCGCCGGCGAGGCGGCCGTCCAGCCTGTAGGTCCAACCGTGATACGGGCACTTGAAGAAGTCGGCGTTGCCCTGGCCGAAGGCGACTTCGACACCACGGTGACGGCACACGTTCGCGAAGGCGTGCAGCACGCCCTGCTTGTCGCGCGTGAGCAGCAGCGGCTCATCGCAGATGCGCATCGCAATATAGTCGCCGGGCTTCTCGACCTCCTCCTCGCGCGCCACGAACAGCCAAGTGCGCATGAAGATGCGTTCCTTCTCCATCCGATAGACGTCCGGGTCGGCATAGATGTTGGGCGCCGCGTGGCGCGCAGCCGACAGTTCACGCTTCGTTGGCTCGTAGCTGACCTGGGTGGCGTCGCTCATCGGTGTCCTCTCCTGTAGCACTTGGTTCTCCATGCAATTCGCAGACCTACGTCAGCGCCGCCTCGACGACCTGGCCGCGCTCAACGATCAACTTTCCATCCAGCCAGATCGACTGCTGGCCCATCACCGCATCAGGATGGTTCTCGCCGCCGCCAGGCACCCACCATGGCAGGCCCATACCGACCGCGTCACAGCCCGGCACACGCATGTCGTCGACGAAGCATCGTCCCGTGAAGCGGGCGCCCGGATGGATTCCCTGCGTGAAATGGATGATGTAGCCGTACTGTCCGCCACCGGCCCGCCGCAGCGCGCGATCGAGCACGTCACGCTCCGGGCCGCCGCCGCTCACACCGCGGATGCGGCCGTCGACGTCGAGCGTGATCGGCTCCCTGAGCGGCGTGTAGTATTCGTGGAACACTGTCTCGACGACAACACGTCCCTGGACGCTCTCGATCTCCGGGTTAAGCGAGCAGGTACCCGGGATCGTGTACATACCGGGCGTTTGGGCGCGCCGCGGTCGCGTCGAATGCTGCTTGCCGAGCGTGAAGCGCACGTCCGTGCCGAGCGGCGTCGTGATCCGCACTTCCGAGCCAACAGCGGCCAATAGTTTGCGGTCGAGCGCGTCCTGCAGAGGGAAATAGGTGTCGAGCGCATGCCGGCCAAACAGCCGGTACAGCGCGTCGGCAGTCATGTCGCTGGCGAGCATGTAGCGCACGCGGTTCTCCGCCATGCACTGGGCATGCACGTCGGATCCGGCAATGTACGGGAACGTGACGTCGACCCACACGTCCGATGCCTTCACCGCAGCTCCGAGCGCCGGCGGCAAGTACGGATCGGCGAGCTTGCCTTGGTAGGGAAGCTGAGTAAGCAGCATGACCAGCGGCCGGCCGCCTGCGGCAACCGCGGCCGCCTGGAGCGCGCGGATCACTTCCTGGTCGCCCGCCGTGTCGCCGGTGATCACCAGCTGCTCGCTGCCCTTGTAGCTCAGGTAATCGACCAGGAAGGCCTGGGCGGCATGAAACAGCTCGGGCCGAACGCCGTCATTTCCCATTGTCGGCTCCTCAATCAGCTCTGATCGCGGTCGACTTTGCGGCGACGCGCTTCAAGGGGGGAGACGGATCAAAGTCGAGCAGCGCCTCGACTTGCGCCGCTGCGCCGAGCAGCAGACTCTCCTGCCATTTCGGCGCCACGATCTGCAGGCCGATCGGCAGCCCCTGTCCGCTTGTGCCACACGGCAATGAAAGCGCCGGCCACTCGGTCAGGTTGAACAATGAGCCGAATGGGCTCCAGGCGCGGGGATTGTCCTTCACCGCGGGATGATTCGGCGCGAAGGCCTCGGCGTCGAACGGTGGCACCGCCACCATCGGCGTCAACAAGAGGTCAAACGGGCCGAGCTCCGTCGCCAGCGTTTCGATCAGTTGCCGTCGACCGCGCATCGCAGCGATCAGATCGACGGCGCTCATCTGCAAGCCGGCCGCCCGAGCGGCACGTACAATCGGGCTGAGTTTCGCCACACCGTCCGGATCGAGATCAGCGAACCACGATGCGTAATTGGCACGCGTGTGAGCGTGGAAAAGGTCGACCGGGTCGGACAAGGCCGGCTCGACCTCGCGCACTTGTACGCCGGCCTGGCGCAACAGAGATAGCGTGCGATCGAATGCCGATAGGACCTCATCGTCGAGGAACGCCGCGTAGCCCAGCGTGCGGCTCGCGATGACGCGCAGTTGACGCAGGTCGCGCGGGGCAAGCGCGTGGTAGTCCGGCGCAGCCGGATCAGGCGCGCCATACCGCCCACTCGCCAGCACTTCAAACAGTGCAGCACAATCGGCGACATTTCGCGCGATCGGCCCAGGACAGCCCATTGTGCGCAGGACGCTGGCAGGATCCGTTGGAATGCGGCCGCCCGTCGGCTTGAGACCAACCACGCCGTTGAATGAAGATGGGATGCGGATCGATCCGCCGGTATCGCTCGCAAGCGCTGCGGGAGCAAAACCCGCCGCGACCGAAACAGCCGCGCCGCCGCTCGAGCCGCCCGCCGTGTAAAGGGGATCCCACGCGTTTCGCGTGATGCCGGTGAGCGGACTGATTGTAACCGGGCCGCCGCCATATTCTGCCGTCGTCGTCAGTCCCACGATCACGGCGCCGGCGCCCAGCAAACGCTCGACGGCGGGCGCCGATTGTGTGCGGGGACGGGGGTCGCTTATCAGCGAACCGCACCGCATCGGCAAGCCCGCGACCTCGAACATATCTTTAATCGTGACGGGCACTCCGTCGATCGGACTAAGGGGCCGCCCCAGCCGCCAACGCTCAGCCGACTGCCTGGCTTGACGGCGGCTGCCTTCCTTATCGATGAGGACGAAGCTATTGAGCTCTTCGTCCGCCGCCGCGATGCGGGCGAGAAAGAAGTCGAGCATTTCCTCCGGTGAGACGCTGCGGTTTCCGTAGCTGGAAGCGATATCGATGATGGACGGAACGTCCCCCCGGTCGCCATTGGCGGAAGTGCAACGCTGGGAATTGGCGTTCTGCGCCATCATCCTACCAGGCTCCGGATTTCAGTCTGCACCGTGAACTGATAGTTCTCACCGTGGAACAAGACGGTTCCGTGCAGCACCGGCTGGCCGGCGGGCAAGAAATAGGTGTGCTGGCTGGACAACAACGGCGCGCCCCGCGGCAGGCCCAGCAACTTGGTGTAGGGAGCTATTGCACGCACACTCGAAATGGTCAGTTTGAAATGAGCCGGCGCGACACCAGCGAACTCCTGGATCAAGGAGAAGATCGCCTTGGTGGCGAGTGCTCGGTCACTGATAGCTGCGGCGGCGCTAGCGACCACAAAGCGCTCCTCGTAACCAAAGACCTTACCTTCAAGCAGGCGCAGCCGGCGGATGCGCTCCACCTTCACGTTGTCATCGAGCTTGAGCGCCTGACGCACTTCTTCGGGTGCGGTCACAATCGCACGATTGAGCAGCTTGAATGCGACAGCGCGCCGCTCGACTCGCATCTCGTCCTCGAAGGCGCGCGACAGGTCGTGGTTGATGCGCTGCGGCGCCACGAAAGTGCCCTTTCCGCGACCGCGCACGATCAGGCCTTCGCTCGTCAACTGCGCCATGGCCTGGCGCACGGTCGGGCGGCTTACCTTGAAATATCCCGTGCATTCCGATTCCGACGGCAGCGGCGCACCGACCAGCGACGCGTGAGACCGGCGGATCACCGAAGCGAAGCGCTCCGCCAACTGAGCATAGAGCGGCACGTAGCTTGTCGTCTCGAGGGCGGGCATCTCCCGAACGTCAATCAACGCGGGTATCTCAGCGGAGACAAAAGAACCGGGTGAAGCCATGGCGTTTCAACTTGAATTGTCCTGACATTCTATCGTATGGATGGCTAGCCGATGTTACATTCGTGCGCAATGAAAATGAGTCGGCGTGCGAACAGAAAGCAACAAAGTGAGCCGCCTCCTTCCCGATGAAGCCGCCACCCTTCGCCTATCACGCGCCAAAGTCGCTGAATGAAGCGTTGGGCCTGCTCGGTCAGCTTGAAAATGCGCGCGTGCTTGCTGGCGGCCAATCCCTGATGCCGATGCTGAACATGCGCTTCGTGCTGCCGGATCACGTCATAGACATCAACCGCATTGCCGACCTCGGCTTCATGAGGCGCCACGGGAATACACTCGAGATCGGCGCGCTCACCCGACAGCGGGAAATCGAGTTCTCGCCGGTAGTCCACGATGCCGCTCCGCTGCTGCGTGAAGCCGTCCTCCAGGTTGGGCATCGCCAGACACGCAACCGGGGAACGCTGGGAGGCTCGCTTTGCCACCTGGATCCGGCGGCCGAAATGGCGACTGTTGCCGCCGCCTATGGCGCTGAAATCGTTGTGCAAGGGCACAGGGGCCAGCGGATCGTTTCCTTTTCCGACTTCGCGCAGGGATACATGACTCCTGCGCTCGAAACCGACGAGATGCTGGTAGCCGTGCGATTCCCGCTTTGGGCGCCGTCAGCTGGCTACAGCTTCATCGAGTACGCGCGCCGCCATGGCGATTTCGCAATCGCGTCGGCCGCGGTGCTAATGGAAGTCGACGCTGGAAGGATTGAGCGCGCCACCGTTGCAATCGGCGGCGTCACACCCGTGGCGTCGCGGCTGGACAGGATTGCCGCCCGGGTGGCAGGCCAGCCCGGCACGCGATCCCTATTCGCCGAGGTCGCCGCCTCATGCGCCGATATCGACGCAATGGAGGATGGGCTCATCACGGCGAGCTATCGCCGGCACCTGGTGCAAACCCTGGTGCGGCGCGCCCTCAGCACCGCCTACGCCCGGGCCACGGAAAAGAAGCCCACAGCCGATCGAAGCGTGGCGGCATGAGCGGCGAAAAACACCCGATTACCGTCACGGTGAATGGTCAACGTCACCAGGCGTGGGTCGAGGGACGACTGACACTCGCCGACTTCCTGAGGCAGGACCTCAAGCTTACAGGCACGCATCTGGGATGCGAGCATGGCGTTTGCGGCGCCTGCACTATCCTGCTCGACGGTCGCTCGGTTCGTGCTTGTCTGATGCTGGCCGTGCAGGTGGACGGCTGTAGCATCACCACCGTCGAAGGGCTTGCGCCGTCACCCACCGAATTGCATCCCCTGCAGGCCGCCTTCCAGGAAGAGCATGCCCTGCAGTGCGGCTTCTGCACACCCGGCATGCTTACCACTCTGATGGAGTTGCTCGCCGACAATCCAATGCCTTCCGAAGAGGAAGTCCGCGTCGCCATCTCCGGCAATCTCTGCCGCTGCACCGGCTACAACAGCATTGTCGCCGCCACGATGAAGGCGGCGGCGCGTCTGTCGGGGAGCAAAGAGCGGTGAACGAACCGGAGATTCCCGCGACCGGACTGATCGGACGCTCGATGCCTCGCCTGGAGGACGAACCGCTGTTGCGTGGTCGGGCACGCTTCGCCGACGATCTCCATTTTCCCGGCATGCTGCATGCCGCGTTCCTGCGCAGCAGCATGGCCCATGCTCGTATTGACCGCCTCGACGCAGCGGCCGCCAAGGCGCTACCGGGCGTTGTCGCTGTGCTGACGGCGGCCGATCTGTCCCCTTGGCTGACTGCAAACGAGCTGCGCGTCGCCCTGCCCAGCCCGGCCTTCCGGCTCGAATTGCACCGGCCTGTTTTGGTTGAACAAGAAGTCCGGTATGTCGGCGAGCCGATTGCGATGGTGATCGCCGAGAGCCGCTACATAGCAGAGGATGCGCTGTCACTGATCGAGGTGGATTACCATCCCCTGCCGGTTGTCACCGACCCGGTTGCCGCGCTGGCCGCAGACTCGCCGTGTGCCCATAGCGATCAGCCACACAATCTCGTAGGTGAGTTCCGCACGCGCTTTGGCAAAGTCGAGGCGGCGTTCGCGGGCGCCGCTCACGTGTTTCGTACCGAGCTGATGCAGCATCGCGGCGGTAGCCATTCCATCGAATGCCGTGGCGACGTAGCGGTCTACGACCCGATCGACGACAAGCTTACGCTCTGGAGTTCCACGCAAGCACCGCACGCCGCACGTCAGCAGCTTGCCAAGGTGCTCGGCCGGCCCGAAAGCCGCTTGCGCGTCGTCACCCCGGATCTCGGCGGCGGCTTCGGCCCGAAGCTCATCTTCTATCCCGAGGATGTCGCCGTAGCCGTTGGCGCACTGCACTTGCAGCGGCCGGTGAAATGGATTGAGGATCGGCGCGAGCACTTCGTCGCTACGACGCAGGAGCGAGAGCAGGCATGGACGCTCGAGATCGCCGTCGACGACCATGCAAGAATTCTCGGCATCCGCGGCGAGATGATTCTCGATCACGGCGCCTATACCGCACGCGGCCTCAACGTTGCGTATGGATCCGCGCATGCGGTGATCATGCCTTACGAGGTGCCGGCCTTCGATCTCAATTGCCGCGTTGCCGCCACCAACAAGGTACCGGTGACACCCGTGCGCGGCGCGGGTCAGCCGCAAGGCGTGTTCGCCATGGAGCGGCTGCTCGACATCGTGGCGCAGGAACTGAAGCTCGACCGCGCCGAGGTCCGTCGACGCAACTTGGTACGTGCCGAGGACATGCCACGCGCCAAGCCGCTAATCACGCGCGGTGGCATCGATGTGGTGCTCGACAGCGGAAACTTCCCGGGGGCGCAGTCCGATGCCTTGAAGGCAATCGGCTGGAACGATTTCAAGGTTCGGCAGAGGGCGGCCTTGAGGGAAGGTCGCTACATCGGACTTGGCCTCGCGAACTTCGCGGAATCGACAGGGCGAGGGCCATTCGAGCCTGCTACCGTAAAGATCGGCGTAACCGGCAGGGTTGAGGTTCTGACCGGCGCGGCGGCAATGGGTCAGAGCACCAAGTCAATGCTGGCACAGATCGTGGCTGACCAGCTCGGCGTCGACATGGCTCACGTCGCGGTAACAACAGGCGATACGGCTGGCATCGGCTACGGTATCGGCGGTTTCAACAGCCGGCAGACCGTGATGGCGGGTAATTCTGCGCATCTCGCCGCGAAGGCGCTGCGGTCCAAGCTGCTCAAGGTTACTGCCCATCACTTCCAGCTCGCTGAAAACATGCTGTATCTGGAAGATGGGGCGGTGCGAGCCGACGGGCGACCGGACAAGGTGCTGAGCTTCGGCGCCATCGCCGAGATGCTCGCCGGGCTTCCTGGCTACACTCTGCCTCCCGGCATCACGCCCACGCTCGAAGTTACGGAGTACTTCACCCAAGACGCCATGGCGTACACCAACGGCACCGCAACCTGCGAGGTCGAAGTGGAAATCGAGACCGGTGACGTGCGGCTAACGCGCTTCGTCCTGGTGCATGATTGCGGCCGGCCGATCAACCCCATGATCGTCGATGGCCAGCTTACGGGCGGCATTGCCCATGGAATCGGCAATGCACTCTTTGAGCGCATGGCGTTCGACGACCAAGGTCAGCCGCTGACGACCAATTTCGGCGAGTATCTCCTGGTAGGAGCCGGGGAGATGCCGCGCGTCGAGCTGCTGCATCGCGTGAGCCCTACGTCACTCAATCCACTCGGCGTGAAAGGCGTGGGAGAGGCAGGTGTGCTGCCGACGCCCGCGGCAATCATCTCGGCCATTGAGGATGCGCTTTCGCCGTTCAGGGTGCGCATCCGGCAAGCTCCACTCTCGCCGCAGGACATAGTGGCCTTGATCGCTGCTGCCCCGAAGCCCGGAGCCGTGCAAGCTGAGGCCGCCGAATGAAGGCGGCGCCCTTCGTATATCACGCGCCGACCAATAAGGAAGACGCGTTGGCGCTGTTGGCGCGGTTCGAAACGGAGGATGCTCGCCTCATCGCCGGCGGCCAGAGTCTTGTGCCGATGATGGCCTTTCGCCTTGCTCGGCCCGGCCACTTGATCGACATCAATCGCATCCCCCACCTCGACGACATCGGCATTACCGATGACAGCGTGGTGATCGGTGCCCGCGCCCGCCACGCGCGCTTCGAGACACCGGTTGAAGATGGTCCGACGGGTCGGCTGCTTGCCACGGTATGCCAAGCCATCGGCCACGCGCCGATTCGCAGCCGCGGCACGTTCGGCGGCAGTTTGGCCAATGCGGATCCTGCATCGGAATGGTGCATGACCGCCGTTGGGCTCGACGCTCACCTGACTGTCGAGAAGCTCAGTGGGCGCCGCACGGTCGCCGCTGCTGACTTCTTTCGAGGCATCATGACAACCGCACTGGAAGCGGACGAGATGCTGAGCGAGATCCGCCTGCCCCGCCTACAGGCTCATACGCGCTTTGGATTTCACGAAGTCAGCCGGCGCAAGGGCGACTTTGCGCTCAGCGCGGCACTCGCCATCCTGCGTATCGAGGACGAACGCATCGCGGAAGCACGACTCGTGTTGGCCGGCACGGAGGTTCATCCGCGCCGCCTCACGACGGGCGAGGAGATGTTGCTCGGACAGGCGCCAAGCGACTCATTGTTTGCGGCGACCGCACGAGAGGTCGCGGCTTCATTGGACCCACTGACTGACAACGAGGTCGATGCCGATCTGCGCCGGCGATTGGCCGCGAACGAGCTGATGCTGGCGCTCGGCGCCTGCAGAGGGTGAGCGTATGAAGCAGCGCTACAGCCTCACGGTGAATGGCCATGCCATCGAGGTCGAAAGCGAGCCGCGCAAGACGCTCGCCGACGTCCTGCGCGACGACTGCGGCCTTACTGGCACCCACATCGGGTGCGAGCACGGCATATGCGGAGCGTGTACCGTCTTGATGGATGGTGCACCGGTACGGGCATGCCTGGTATTCGGCATTCAAGCCCAAGGTGCTGAGGTTCGTACCGTCGAGGGCTTGAGCGCGCCGGATGGCCCTCTGAATGCTCTCCAACGCGCATTCCACGAGCATCACGCGCTGCAGTGCGGCTTTTGCACACCCGGCTTTTTGATGCTGGGCACCACGCTGATGGAACGCTCAGGACCCGTGTCGGACGAGGAGCTGGACGCAGTGCTTTCGTCCAATCTGTGCCGTTGCACAGGGTACGGCTCGATCCGTCGTGCCTTGCGTGCCGCGCTCGATGCCCGCGACCCATCGCGATGACAACGCCGGGCCCCTCGTCTTCTGCACTCGGCCAGCGCGCGCTTCGTCTGGAGGATGCTCCCCTGCTCGCCGGACGCGGCCGCTTCGTCGCGGACATGTGCTTCCCGGGCCAGATCCATATGCGCGTCGCGCGCGCGACCATCGCGCACGGCAACATCCGGAGCATCGACCTCGACGCTGCCCGCGCCCTGCCCGGCGTCGTTGCGGTCTGGACCGCGACCGACATTGCCGACCAGCCGCTCATCGACTTTCGCGATCCCTCAGCCGGCCAGTTGGCTCCGTATCGCCAGCCCCTTCTCGCCACCGGCTGCGTACGCTATGTGGGCGAGCCACTCGCGGCCGTATTCGCGGTCGACCCCTATGTGGCCGAGGATGCCGCCGAACTCATACAGGTCGACTACGAGCCCCTGCCGGTGACGCTGGACGCGGGAGGTGACGTCGCCCGCTTCTCCGACTCGTTGCCCAGCGAGTCGATCGTGCTCGAGCAGGGATACGGCGACATTGAAGCAGCATTCGCGAAGGCGGCCGTCACGATTGAACTGGCCTTGAAGGTCGGCCGCCATTCGGGCGTGCCTCTGGAGTGCCGTGGAGCAATCGGCGTGTTTGACGCCACAAAGGATCTCCTCGAACTGCATGGCGCCGCGAAGGTTCCGCACCGCAATCGCGAGACCATGGCGAAGTTCTTTGGCCGCGATCCTGCCCGCTTGCATCTCCATGAAGGCCACGTCGGCGGCGGCTTCGGCATCCGCGGCGAACTCTAACCCGAAGATTTCCTGGTCTGCCTCGCCGCCATGCGTCTGGGGCGACCGGTGAAGTGGATCGAGGATCGCCGCGAGCATCTCATGGCCGCCAACCATTCGCGCCAGCAGGAGCATCGCATCCGCGCCGCAGTCTCTGCCGACGGCGTCATCCTGGGGCTCGAAGACGAATTCTTCCACGACCAGGGCGCCTACATCCGCACCCACGGCGCCCGGGTGGTAGACCTCACGATCGGCATGCTGCCTGGCCCCTATCGGGTGCCGGCATTTCGCGCAAAAGGCCATCAGCGGCTCACGAACAAGACGCCCGCGGCGACGTACCGGGCACCGGGCCGCTACGAGGGCACATTCGTGCGCGAGCGGTTGATGGATGCGATCGCGGAGCGACTGAAGCTCGACCGCATCGTCGTGCGGCGCCGCAACTTTGTTCCTGTGACGGAGATGCCGTACGCGCGTGGCCTTGGCGCGCTGGGCACTGACGTCGTGCTCGATTCAGGCGACTACGAACGCCTCCTTGATAAGGCGCTCGAGCGCTTCGACTGGACCGGACGCGCTCAGGCCCTCGCGGCCCGGCGCGCCGCGGGCGAAAAAGTGGGGCTCGGAATCTCGTACTTCGTCGAGAAAAGCGGCCTGGGCCCCAAGGACGGCGCGCGCATCTTCCTGCTTCGCGACGGCAGTTTCGAGATCGTCACCGGCTCAGCCTCGATGGGACAAGGCGTGGAAACTGCGTTCGCGCAGATCGCCGCTGACGCGCTTGGAGTGGACTATCGCGCATTTCGTGTAGTTCATGGACAAACCGACCGCATTCCCTATGGCGTTGGCGCACACGCCACTCGCGCCACGGTATTGACCGGCAATGCGGTGCACAAGGCGGCGGGATTCCTCAAGACCTTGCTGCTTGAGCAGGCCGCGCTGCTGCTGCAGTTGCCGCCCAACAAGCTGACGTTGACGGGCGATGTGATCAGCGCCACCGACGCGCCCAATGGCCCCTCCGTGCCGTTGGCCGCGCTAGCCCGGCAGGCGACGACGCCGCTGGGCGCCGAAGGATTCTTCGAAACCGATCACATGACCTACCCCTACGGCGTGCATCTGGCACAGGTGGCAATCGATGCGGGCATCTGCCAGGCGAGAGTCGAGGCGTATTTGGTGGCCTATGATGTTGGCCGCGCGGTCAATCCCTCGCTCGTCGAAGGACAGATCGCCGGCGGGTTCGCGCAAGGCCTGGGTGGTGCGCTGTACGAGGAGTTCCGCTACGACGAGAATGGCGAGCCGCTGAGCGTCACATTCGCCGACTACCTCATTCCGACGCCGCATGAAGTTCCTGCGCTCGACATCCTGGTCACTGAGGATGCGCCGACGCCGCTCAATCCCCTGGGCCTCAAGGGGGCGGGCGAAGGCGGCTGCACCGGCGTTGGTGCAGCCATCGCCTCCGCCGTCGCGGACGCGCTTGGTCGATCGGCGCCAGTCGACACCATCCCGCTCACGCCCCGCCGCCTGCGCGATCTGCTCAATCTGCCTTCGGATTCACCATGACAAACACGATCCTCACCCTCCTTTCCTCGGAGCGTCTGGAAGGGCATACGCAAGCCGGTCATTGGGGCCCTGACACGATCTATGCGCTGGCTGCGCGCCATGCCGCACGCACGCCTGAGCGCTTCGCGCTGCGCGATCAGCATCGCCGCGTCACCTACCGGGACATGATGGCGGCTGCCGACGGGCTCGCCGCCGATCTCGAAGCCAAGGGCGTGCGCCCCGGGCAGCGACTGGCGGTATGGCTGCCGAGCCGTATCGAAACGGCGGTCGCCCTGCTGGCATGCTCGCGTAACGGCTATCTCTGCTGCCCATCGCTGCATCGCGATCATACGACCAACGAAATCCTCGATTTGTTGGAACGCACGCGCGCCCAGGCACTGGTGACGCAACGGGCCTATGGTGCAGACGCTGATCGCAACGACATTCTCGCGTCACCGAACCTCTCCAAGCTCAAGGCTCTGTACACGCTGCCCTCGGTGAGCGTCGCGCTGGCGGGCGGCAAGCCATTTCCAGATCTGGCTCCGGCACCCGCAGTGCAGACCGAACCGACGAGCGATCCCAACCGGCCGATGTATCTCGCATTCACCTCCGGCACGTCGGGCTCGCCCAAGGGCGTGCTGCACAGCGACAACACGCTGCTGGCAACCGTGCATGCCGTCGCCCGCGACTGGGCGCTCGGCTCCGAGACGGTAGTCTATACGCTCAGCCCGCTCAGTCACAACCTGGGTATGGGCGCACTGATACTGGCCCTCGCGATCGGCGGTGAACTCGTGGTCCACGATCTGCCGCGTGGAAACTCGCTGCTCGATCGTATCGTGGAGACTGGCACCAACTACCTGATCGGCGTGCCCACGCACGCCATCGACCTCCTGAATGAGATGCGCGAGCGCGGCATGACATCGCTGGGTCGCGTGAAGGGTTTTCGCATCTCCGGCGCCGCAGCCCCACAGGAAGTGGTGGCCGAGTTGCTGAAGCTCGGCGTGGTGCCGCAAAGCGGCTACGGCATGACTGAAACCTGCTCGCATCAATACACCTGCCCCGGCGATGATCCACGCCTCATTATCGAAAGCTCCGGCCGTGCCTGCGAAGGCTACGAAATCCGCATCTTCCGCCAGGACGATCCCGACACCGAGGCCGCGATCGGCGAGATCGGCCAGATCGCGGGGCGCGGCGCCAGCCTGATGTTGGGCTATTTCAACGACCAGGCCGCAACCGAAGATTCCTTCAACAAGAGCGGCTGGTTCCTCACCGGCGATATCGGCTGGGTTGACGAAGCGGGATTCCTGCGCATCACCGGACGCAAGAAGGACGTGATCATCCGTGGCGGCCACAACATCTATCCGGCGAAGATCGAGGATCTCGCCATGCGCCATCCCCTGCTCGAGCGTGCTGCCGCCGTGCCGGTCGCCGACGAGCGATTGGGAGAGAAAGTCTGCCTTGCCGTCGTGACGCGCGGCCGCAAAGACCTTCACGCGGAGGCCATGCTGGCACATCTCGATGAGGCCGGGCTGTCGCGCTTCGACATGCCCGAATACTTTCTGCACCTCGATGCCATGCCGCTTACCAGCAGCGGCAAGATCCTGAAGCGCGAACTGGTAGCAAGGATCCAGGCTGGCGGGCTGGTGCCCCAGCCTGTTCGCTGGCACCGCCCGACCGGCAATGCAACGGCCAAGGAGCAATGACTATGCGCGCCGTCGTCTTCCGCGAGTTCGGCCCGCTTGGCTCGGGGGCCGTTGAGACCATGCCGGAACCAGTTCCGCGAGCGCGCGAACTGCTGGTCGAGGTGAAGGCTGCACCTGTAAACTACGTCGATACGGTCGTGATCACCGGCAGGTACCAATTCAAGCCTGCCTTGCCATTCGTTCCGGGCAAAGGACCGGCGGGCGTCGTAATCGGCATGGGTGACGGCGTGGAAGGCTGGTCGATCGGCGACCGCGTCCTCGCCATGGTCGAGGTCGGCGGCTACGCAGAGAAAGTGTGCGCGCCGGCATCTCAGTGTTATCGGCTGCCTCCGTCGATGACTTTCGAGCATGCATCGACGATCAGCTTGGCGTACGACACCGCGTGGTTTGGCCTGCGCGAGCGTGGCCGGCTTGCTCCAGGAGAAACGGTATTGGTGCTCGGCGCGACCGGGGCGGTGGGAAGCGCCGGCATCCAGCTTGCGAAGGCGATGGGTGCGCGGGCGCTTGCCGCGGTGTCTTCGCCCGAGAAGGCGCCGTCGATGTTGGCCGCCGGCGCGGACGGCATCATTGATCTCTCGGTCGCCAACCTGCGCGAAAGCCTGCGCGATCAGGTCTTTGCCCAGACGAATGGGCAAGGCGCGGACGTCGTGCTCGACATGCTGGGTGGCGACATATTCGATGCGGCGCTGCGCGCCGTGGCATGGTGCGGCCGGGTTGTCGTGATCGGGTTCGCCGCCGGTCGTATTCCCGATATCAAAGCAAACTATCTGCTGGTCAAAAACATTGAAGTCAGCGGGTTACAGATCAGCGACTATCGCAAGCGCAAGCCGGAGATGCTGCGCGCGTGTTTCGACGAAGTGTTTCGTTTCTTCGAGCAGGGCTGCATTAAGGCGGGGCCGGTCACGACATTCCCGCTGGAGCGACATGCCGACGCCCTGCAGGGGCTGGCCGAACGGCGCCTGTCCGGCCGAGTGGTCCTTACGCCCTGACGCCGAACAGGCGCTTCAGACCAGCCCACAGCGCTCCACGGAGTAGCGCAAAGCCCGAGATCGGCTTGACCGCCGCCGGTGCCCTTTGCGCGGCAACAGTCGGCGCAGCTGACTCCAGCATTGGAGCCGGCACAGCAGCGGCGGCTGTGGGTTCGGCAGGCATACGCGCGATCTCCGCCTTCAGCGCTACGACGAACTGCGCGATCAGTTGGTCAGCAATGCTCTGGATCATGCCGACCCCACGACCGTACTGCGCCACCATGCCCGCAAGCGTGAGATCGGTCCTGACAACGACTCGCGAACCGTCCGCTGACGGCTCGAGCCTGAAATGCACCTTGGCGTTGGCGTTGCCGCGTCCCTTGGTGTCGTTGCCGGCCGCCTGGACCGTTGCTGCGTGGCCCGCGTCGTCTACGTCGATCAGTTGGGCGGTACCGCTGAAGGAGAGCGCGATGGGACCAAGCTTCACCGACACCTTGCCCTTGTAGCGGTTATCGCCGAGCAACTCGGTCAATTCCGCGCCTGGCAGACAAGGCGCAATGCGCGGGACATCGAGCAGAACTTTCCATGCCTGGTCCGGCGGCAGGGGCACCTCGAAGCGATTCTCGAACTGCATGAAACGACTCCAACGGTTATTCGCTACCGGGAACGATGCCCTTGGGCAGGTTTGCGATGTGCTGGGCGATGCGGCCCGGCGTGGTGACCCAGACCTTCTTGCCGAATGCAGGATGGGCACAAATATGGGCAAGTGCCTGCTGAAGTTGCACCAGCCGGAAGGGTTGCCCGACACAGAACGTATGCAGAGACACACCGCATACGAGCGGCTGCTGTTCCGAGAGCGACAGCATGGTCTCGAACTGATCGATGATCATCTGCCGAAAGTCTGTGGCCGACTGGGCGCGGCTCAACATGGTCGGACTGTCGTTGATTTCAATTGGATAGGGCACGGACAAGATCGGTCCCGAGCGTGTGGTCATCCAGAAGGGCTGGTCGTCGGCCGGCCAATCCATGACGTATCGATAGCCTGCCTCTTTCAGGAGATCGGGCGTTTCGATGGTTTCGGCGATCCAGGGTCCCATCCAGCCATAGGGACGCTGACCGCATCGCTCGGTAAGGATGTCTGTCGCCCGTCGGATCATCGCGGCTTCGCCGCCGGCCGGCATGTCGGACTGCCGCTCCGAGTTGGTGTAGCCGTGACCGACCACCTCGTCGTTACGCTCCCGAATGCGTCGCGTAATCGGTTCGAAGCGCTCGGCAGCCGCGGCGTTGAGCAGATGAACGAGCGGCAGCTCCAACCGCTCCGCCAGGTCGAAGACTCGCCAGATCCCGACGCGCAGCCCGTAGTCGCGCCAGGCATAATTGCGCACGTCGGGTGCAGGTCCGAGGGCCGTTGGCGTATGTCCGAGGCCCTCGCCGAACGAGAAGTGTTCGACATTGAGGGCAAGGTAGAAGGCGAGCGATTTGCCGTCCGGCCACGAGTAGGACGGCCGATCGACGATCGCCGAGTAGGCGTAGCGTCCATGGTCCCGAATCTGCACTCGCCTGCCCCTCCTGCCGGTGATTTCGCACTGTTGATCGCACGGTGAAGGCTTCCATGCGGCCGCGATAAAAGCCTGTCAAACCGGCGTTTTTGAGCACTTACGCCGTTTTGTGAATCCGGAGTACACGTGCATACTTCCGTGAAGTTCGCTTGCTCAGGAGAACGCCCCGACAGCTGGCGATCGGCATCGAATATGCATCAAGCACGTCGGTGCTCGTTGTCTTCATTCCGGTCTGCCCAGTGATCGTTACTGCTCGAAAGAGACTTGATAGGCCGTGACTCAACCTCAGGACAAACAAGCCATGACCGCGAACGCCACTACGGTGGGCCCCAACGACGAACTCCCCGATCTCCAATGGCCTGACGCTCCAGGCGACATCCCCGACTGGATCTACACCGATCCGCGCGTGTACGAACTCGAGCAGAAGCGCCTCTTCCAGGGCTCCACCTGGAACTACGTTGGCCTCGAATGCGAGATACCCAGGCCCGGCGATTACATCCGCTCATATGTCGGCGCTGTGCCGGTGATCGTAGCGCGCGACATGCGCGACCAGGTGCGCGTGTTCGAGAATCGCTGCGCTCATCGCGGAGCGGAGTTCTGCAAAAGCTATCGCGGCAAGGCACGCAGTTTCATCTGCCCCTATCATCACTGGACGTACGATCTGACTGGCCGGCTCACCGGCGTGCCGTTCCGCAACGGCGTCAACGGGCTCGGCGGCTATCCCGAGGATTTCAAGCTCGAGGAACACAATCTGCGTCGTCTGAACGTGGAGGTGCTGGGCGGGGCGATCTTCGCGTCGTTCCAGGAACACATGCCGAGCCTCGAGGAGTACCTCGGCCCCGAGATCTATGCTGAGTTCACCACCATCTTCAATGGCCGCAAGCTGAAGATGCTCGGCGTGCATCGCAACCTGCTGCAAGGCAACTGGAAGCTCTATCAGGAAAACCTGAAGGACCCCTATCACGCCACACTTCTGCACACCTATTTGACGACATTCGGCCTGTTCGTCGCCGGCAATCGCACCGGCATCGTAGCCGACGCCCAGGGCCGCCACTCGGCGCTATTGAACGCAAAGCCGAAGGGGCGGCCCGACAACGATGCCACCAAGACAGAAATTCGCTCCTTCAAGGCGGCGATGAGCCTTGCCGATCCGACCATCCTCAACTTCACCGAGGAATTCGACTCGCCGTGGACGAGCAGCGCCATGACGGTCTGGCCAAACCTCATTCTCATCCGCCAGCTCAACATCCTGTCGCTCCGCATGATCGTGCCGCAGGGACCCAACGAGTTCATGCTGGTGTGGACCGCCTTCGGCTATGAGGACGATTCTCCACAGCTGATCGATCACCGGCTTCGGCAAAACAACATCTTCGGACCCGGCGGCTTCCTCGGCATCGACGACAACGAGGCGCTGCGCTTCGTGCAGGACGGTCTTCGGCGTTCCTTGCCGCGCCACGGCGTGGCGTCGCTCGGCAAGGACGACGAACCCATGGAGACCGTGATCACCGACCGGGCCATCCGGTCGATGTACACCCACTATCGCGACGTGATGGGGTTCTGAGATGCCGGCCGAAAGCCCAGTCGCCGGCGCGGCAATGTCGTTGCGCGACTTGCGCGATGCCATCGCGGACTTCCATGCGGCCTATGCCGCCGAGCTCGACCGAGGTGACGTCGAGAAGTGGCCAGACTTCTTCACCGACGACGCGAGCTATCGCGTGATCGCGCGCGACAATCACGAAGCCGGCATGCCGCTCTGCCTCATGTATTGCAGCGGCATCGGCATGTTCAAGGACCGTGCATACGCCATCAAGCACACGGAGATGTACGCGCCGCGCTATGTGCTGCACAGCGTGAGCCTGACGCGGGTCCTGGACTTCGACGGCACACACGCCAACGCCGAAGCGAATTTCCTGGTCCATGAGACCCTGGTCGACGAGCAGACCAAGCTTCTGATGGCAGGACGCTACGACGATCGCTTTCGCGTCATGCCTGACGGCACGCTCAAGCTAGTGAGCCGGAATTGCATTTTCGACAGCGTGCTTGTTTCCAACTGCGTGGTGTTTCCGGTGTGACCACTGGGATCAATGGGGTGTGGTTCGGGGAAAATAACAGGAGGCTTTCATGACGAATTTCAACAAGCGCCGCGGCATCGGACGGCGCGCTTTCTCGGCGGCGATCGTCTCGGCTGCCGCGCTTGGCTCGATGCCGGCCCGGGCACAGGAGAAGCTGACGTTGCGCTTCGACTTCCTGCCGTACGGCGCTCACGGGCCGTTCTACCTGGCCAAGGAAAAGGGCTGGTTCGCCGCCAACGGCGTCGACGTGCAGTTGGATGACGGTTCGGGCGGCTCCGTGGCGGCCCAGCTCGTCGACGGCGGCAAGTACGATCTTGGGTACCTCAGCTTCGCTTCTGCGATGATCGCGCGCGACAAGGGCATGAAGATCAAAGGCGTTGCGGGAGTCATTCGCAAGGGCGACATGGGGGTCGTCGTGGATGAGAACAGTCCGATCAACAAGCCCAAGGACTTCGAGGGCAAGGAGATCATTTTCTCGCCGACCTCGGTCGAGACGCTCTACATCGACACGTGGTTCAAGTTGAACGGAGTGACCAAGAGCAAGGTCAATCTGATCAGCATGGATATCGGCGCCAAGGTCTCGAGCTACCTCAGCGGCAAGAGCGACGGCATGTTCGTGCCGGTGCCGATCTATACCATCCGCAAAGGAATCCCTCGCCTTTCCAAAGGTATCACGTTCGCCGACTTCAAGTTGCCCCTGCCCGGTTTCGGGGTGATCGCTAGCGAGACCTCCATCAAGGCAAAGCCCAAGGCGATCGCGGGTTTCGTCGCCGCCTTGCAGAAGGCCTGGGCTGGCGTGCGCGACAAGTCGTTGCTGGATGAATCGATAGAGGCGCTCATCAAGAATCGGCCCAATGCCAAGATCAATCCGGTTTATGCGCGGGAGCAGCTCGAGGCGCTTACAATGTACATGGACACGCCGGCGACGGTCGGCAAGCCGGTCTTCTGGCAATCGCCAGATGACTGGGCGGCCGGCATCAAAGTCAGCGAAGAAGCTGGTGTGCTTACCGTCAAGGGCACCAAGCCGTCCGACTACTTCACGAACGAGTTCGTGCCCGGCGCCTGATGACGAGAGCGCCGTGGCAATCGGCACGGCGCTCATTTTCCATCTGTGAGGGAGGTATCGATGATCGGCGAGCTGCGCTGGGTCCTGGTTTACGTCAAGGACGTCGACAAGGTTCGCGACTTCTACGAAAACGTGCTGCAACTGCCGTTGAAAAGCGTGCGCCCGCAAATCGTCGTCTTCAACACCGGACGATGCGTCCTTGAATTGATGGGCAAGCTCGACAATGGTCCGGCGGTCATGGACGACGCTCGAGGGTGGGACCGTAACAAGGTCCTGATTTCCTTCCACGTCGAGGACATCAAGGCCGAGGTCCGCGCCATCGAAAGCCGCGGCGGCAAGTGCATTTCCGGCATCCGTCCCACCGTTGGTGCCGCACCAGGCCAGCCGCCAATGGGAGCGATTGCGCAGTTCATGGACCCCGAAGGCAACATCATCGAGCTTTGCGAGGAGCCGCTGGACGCTGCCTAGATGTGAGCTTTCAATAGGTTGTCCATCCGGCTCAGGCCGAGGAAGCTGATGTTGTCGAGACGTCAACTGATCCTTGGGAGAGCCGAATGGACATCCATGAGAATGCCCGCCTGACGCCGCCAGGAACAGCCGTGCTTCCAATGTGTTCGAGCGCGGCACAATCGAGGTCCAGAGTGATGAGATTCGCTACGCCTCTGTCCTGAATACGTGAGGCCAGTCTTTGTTATCCTCGGGCAATTCCACTGGCTCCTCAAGCTCGACCATCTCCTTTACCTGCCGTCACAGGTCCTGCCCGCGGAGCTCGAGAGGTATGCTGCGCGGGGGACGGAGATGAAGCTCCGCCCCCCGGAAATAGGTCGTTATTGCGCGGTGCTGACGGTGGCGGGATAGCCCGCCACTTCAAGTGCTTGTGTGAAAGCGGCGCCGTCAGAGTCGGCGTCGATGGTCACGGTCTGGGTTTTGAGATCGACATCGACCTTGGCGCCTGCGTCGACGCTGTGAATTGCCTTGGTGATGACCCCAGCGCAGTGGCCGCAGGTCATATCGGGTACGTTCAACTTCAGCATTGGAAACCCCTAAATTAGCACCGGCACAAGCGCCGTTTCTTGAAGCTGCGGGTTCCCGCCAGTGGAAGGTCAAGCTGGTTTTTCTTGTGGCCTCTCAATTCTGCGCTGCTTGGATCAGACCGAGACAATGTATTTCAAAACAGATGCTTGAGGCGTGAGAGAAATCTTCTGAAAGCTCAGTTGACCTTCCGGTTGCTGGAAGCCCTAGCCTCCGTTCATCAAATTCGAACAGAGGACAGGAACGATGAACGCCGTGCCGCAAATACAGTCCGCAGCAGCCAGGCAGAGCTTCCCGATCGAGGGCATGACCTGCGCATCCTGCGTGCTTCGTGTCGAGAAGGCGATCGCAACTGTCCCGGGTGTTACAGCGGCCACGGTCAATCTCGCCACCGAGAGTGCCGACATCAGCTTTGGCGGTACCATCGATTCCGACGGGATCATCGCCGCGATCCGCGGCGCCGGCTATGACGTGCCGGTTGCGAGGCTTGAAGTCGACATCGAGGGCATGACCTGCGCGTCCTGTGTGAACCGTGTCGAAAGGGCGATTGCCGCGGTTCCAGGCGTAAAATCCGCCTCGGTCAATCTCGCCACCGAACGCGCGACCGTCGAGCTGCTTGCGGGTTCCACGTCACGCGCGGCGATCGACGCCGCCATCCGCAAGGCCGGTTATGAGCCGCGTCGCGCGGAGGCAACGGCGACTCCGGCGGAAACCGACAGTCGCGAGGATGCTCGCGACCGCGAGTTCTCCAGCCTCAAGCGCGACTTTGGTATCGCCGCTGTGCTGACGCTGCCGATCTTCGTGCTGGAAATGGGCTCCCACGTCTTCCCGCCGCTGCACCATAGGCTGATGGCGAATGTCGGTAATCAGCCGCTCTACATCGCCTTTTTCGTCCTGGCGACCATCGTCCAGTTCGGTCCTGGCCTGCGCTTCTACAAGAAGGGCGTGCCGGCGCTGCTACGCCTTGCCCCGGACATGAACTCGCTGGTGGTGCTCGGCTCAACGGCGGCCTGGGCCTACTCCGTCGTTGCGACCTTCGCACCGGGCGTGCTGCCGGACGGTACGGCCAACGTCTACTACGAGGCCTCCGCTGTCATCGTCACACTCATCCTGCTCGGGCGCCTTCTCGAAGCCAAGGCCAAGGGCCGCACCAGTGAAGCGATCAAGCGGCTGATGGGTCTGCAGGCCAAATCCGCCCGTGTCGAGCGCAACGGTCAGTTCGTCGAGATCCCGCTCGATGGGGTGGTCGCGGGTGATGTCGTCCAGGTGCGTCCGGGCGACAAGCTGCCGGTCGATGGTGTCGTGTTGTCGGGTTCGTCGTTCGTGGACGAGTCGATGATCTCCGGCGAGCCGATCCCGGTCGGCAAGGGAGAAGGCGCCGAGGTGGTCGGCGGCACGATCAACAAGACCGGCAGCTTCACCTATCGCGCCACCAAGGTCGGCGCCGACACGCTGCTCTCCCAGATCATCCGCATGGTCGAGTCCGCGCAGGGCTCGAAGCTGCCGATCCAGGCAGTCGTCGACAAGGTGACGGCTTGGTTCGTGCCTGCCGTCATGGCCGCTGCCTCGCTCACCTTCCTGGTCTGGCTGTTCTTCGGTCCGGAGCCGGCCGTCACCTTCGCGCTGGTCAATGCGGTCGCGGTGCTGATCATCGCTTGCCCCTGCGCCATGGGTCTCGCCACCCCGACCTCGATCATGGTCGGCACCGGCCGCGCCGCCGAACTCGGCGTGCTGTTCCGCAATGGCGAGGCGCTGCAGGCCCTGAAGTCGACGCAGGTCGTCGCCCTCGACAAGACCGGCACGCTCACGGCCGGCAAGCCGGTGATGACCGATCTCGACGTCACCAGCGGTTTCGAGCGTGCGAAGGTTCTGGCACTCGTCGCTTCGGTTGAGGCCCAGTCCGAACACCCGGTTGCTGCCGCCATCGTGGCTGCCGCTAAGGATGACGGCTATTCATTGGGTGAGGTCAGCGCTTTCGAAGCCGTGCCCGGCTTCGGTGTCAACGCGAAGGTTGGTCAGCACAAGGTTGCTGTGGGCGCCGACCGCTACATGGCCAGGCTCGGCATTGCGGTGGACACCTTCGCCGACACCGCAAGCCGCATGGGCAAGCAGGCCAAGACGCCGCTCTATGCGGCCGTGGACGGCGAGCTTGCTGCCGTAATCGCGGTTTCCGATCCGATCAAGCGTTCAACCCCGCAAGCCATTCGCGCCCTGCAGGCCATGGGTTTGAAGGTCGCGATGATCACCGGCGACAATCGTCGCACCGCAGAAGCGATCGCAGCCGAACTCGGCATTGACGAGGTCGTTGCCGAAGTGCTGCCCGACGGCAAGGTTGATGCGACCAAGCGCCTGCGGGCCGGCGGCCGCGCCGTAACCTTCGTCGGCGACGGCATCAACGATGCGCCGGCCCTGGCCGAGGCTGATGTCGGCATGGCGATCGGCACCGGCACGGACGTTGCGATCGAAAGCGCCGATGTGGTGTTGATGTCAGGCGATCTGCTTGGCGTCACCAATGCGATCGCGCTGTCGAAGGCGACGATCCGCAACATCCATCAGAACCTGTTCTGGGCGTTCGCGTACCACGCTGCCCTGATCCAGGTCTCGGCTGGTGCACTTTATCCCGTCAGCGGCACGCTGCTGTCGCCGATGCTGGCGGCCGGCGCGATGGCACTATCGAGTGTCTTCGTGCTCGGCAATGCGATGCGCCTGAAGCGCCTCCAGGCGCCCGTCAAGGAGGCCGGCGCAGCAGTCAGCGCTCGCGTGCTTGCCCCAGCCGAGTAA
>JAEZHS010000643.1 GCA_023436825.1 Pseudomonadota bacterium
GATTTCTCGAACTGCCGGCGCAGGCTGCCGGCCACGATGCCGGCGATCACGCCGCACCCCAGCAGGACGATGCTACGGCTGACATTGTAGAGCAGGGAGTGCGCAGGCACGTCGGCGAAGAGCTCCATCGGCACGAACAGCAAGACCAGCAGGAACTGCTGCACGGCCGCGACGGCGCCCGTCCACAGCGACAGCCAGAAGTCGAGCCTCAGCGTCGAGAGCAAAACGAACACGAAATAGAGCAGCGGAGGCCAGAAACCGAACACCGCCTCCGGCGGCATGTGATGGGCGAGCGCGAAGATCAGAACGCTCGGCATGCTGGTTTCGATGAAGGCGTTGGCGAAGCGTGCGTAGCGCGGAAACTCCCGGTCGTGGGATGCCCGCCAGCGCAGCACGGACAACACGACGATTTCATAGAGGGCGAAAGGACCTATGCCGGCCAGCGGCAGCCACCAGGCAAGCCCACGCTGAAACATGCTGTGAATCAGGCCGGGGAGAAGGTTGACGGCGCACAGCGTCAGCGCGAGCAGCACCACCAGGACGACGGCGAGCACCCGCACCCGCTGGATCTCGCTGCGCATGATCTCGCGGCGGAGCTCATTGGCATAGCTGTCTGGGGTCGCTTCGGCCATCGGGGGAACCAACCTAACTGGCAGCCCGAGGCTCCACAACGGCGGGGCGGGATGGTAGGAACGGGTCATGCCGTTCAAGGAGATCGCGCGCGAACTGCAGGCCAAGGCCGCCAACCTCGCCGTGCGCATGCCGATCGCCTGGGTGAACATCCTGGCGGGCCCGCCGGTGACGGTCGACGGCCGCACGCTCGACGGCCGTACCCAGTGGTTGCTGCAGCTGCTGGCGCGCAGCGGCCAGCCGCCGGTCGAGCAGACGACCGTGATCGAGGCGCGCACCGGATATGACGCCTTCATGCTCGAAATGGGCGGCCGTGCCGCGCCGATCGGCGAGATGGTCGACCGCACCATAACGGGTCCGGCCGGACGGCTGCGCATCCGCATCTACCGTCCCGCCGGCTCGGTGGCGCGCCTGTTGCCGGCGATCCTCTATTTCCATGGCGGCGGCTGGGTGATGGGCAGCCTTGAAGGTTACGACCTGGTGTATCGCTACTTCTGCGCCCGCGCCGGCTGCGCGCTGGTCGCCGTCGACTACCGCCTGGCGCCCGAGCACAAGTTCCCCGCCGGCATCGACGATGCCATCGCGGCCTACCGCTGGCTGCAGGCGGAGGCGACGGGCCAGGGCATCGATCCGGCGCGCCTCGTCATCGCGGGCGATTCGGCTGGCGGCAACATCGCCGCCGCCGCAGCACAGCTTCTGCTCGGCGAGGAGCGCCCGCCCTGTCTGCAGTGGCTGATCTTCCCGGCGACCGACTTCAGCTTCGACACGGCCTCCTTCAAGAGCTGCGGCGACGGCTTCTTGTTGACCCGGGCGGCCATGGAGTGGTTCCGCGGCCATTATCTCAACGGCGAGGCCGACATGGGCGATCCGCGCGCCTCGCCGCTCAAGGCCAACGACCTTGCCGGCCTGCCGCCGGCGCTGGTCTACACGGCGGGCTTCGATCCCCTGCGCGACGAGGGGAAGGCCTATGCCGATCGCCTGACGGCGGCCGGCGTGAAGACCATCCACCACGAATTCGATTCGCTGATCCATGGTTTCGTCGGCCTGCGCGGCGCGGTCTCGGCCGCGGCGCGGGCGATGGATGACATGGTGGCGGGCCTGCGGCACGAACTGGCGCAACTCGGAAGATGACCATGGGCAACGACCAAATCACCGTGGAGCAGCGCGAGCGATCGGGCCGACGCGAGCAAAACAAGGCGGAGAACCGCACGGCGCTGCTCAAGGCGGCGCGGGCGGTATTTGCCGAGATGGGCTATGGCGCAGCGAGCGTGCGCGACATCGTGCGCCGCACCGACCTCGCCTCCGGCACCTTCTACAACTACTTCAAGGACAAGGACGAGATCTTCGAGGCGGTGGTCGGCGAACTGACCGGCGAGCTCCTGAAGCGCCACAAGAACGGCCGCGCCAAGGCCACGACCGCCGAAGCATTCTTCCGCAGTCACTACGCGGTATATTTCGAGTTCATCGTCGAGGACGCCGAATTGCTGGCGCTGGCTCGCAAGAACTTCACCGCGATACGCACCCTGCTGGACAAGCCCGACGTCCGCGCGCTGGCCCTGGCGCTGAACGAGGACATCCGCGCCGCCATCGCGGCGGGCGTTCTGCCCCATGTCGACATCGGCTATCTCGCGGCGGCGATGTCGGGCATCGCCTTCGAGATTTCGGTGATCATGGTCGCGCGCGACCCGGTCGATCCGGCCGCCGCCGCCGATTTCGCCACCCGCCTGATGATGGGCGGCCTCGACCGCCTGCCCCGGCGGTAGCGGTCTTTTTCCCCAGCTTTGCTGGGGAGGAAAGCCGACTAAGCTCCCTTGACGATCGGATTGCGCAGCACGCCGATCTTCTCGATCTCGATTTCGCAGACATCGCCCGGCTTCAGCCAGTTCGGCGGCGTTCGCCCCGAGGCGACACCCGAGGGCGTACCCGTGATGATGATGTCACCCGGGTCCAGCGTCATGACCTTGGAGATTTCATGCACCAAGGTCGGCACGTCAAAGATCAGGTCGTCGGTATTGCTGTCCTGCAAGACCTCGCCGTTGACGCGGGTCATGATGCGCAGCGGTGCCCCACCTGGCGGCAATTCGTCGGAGGTCACAATGTCGGGGCCGAAGCCGCCGGTGCCGTCGAAGTTCTTGCCCAACGTCCATTGACTGCCTTTGAACTGCCAGTCGCGCACCGAACCGTCGTTGAAGCAGGCGTAGCCCGCGATCACGCCGAGCGCCTTCTCCTTCGGCACGTTGCGGCACTTCTTGCCGATCACGATGGTGAGTTCGGCCTCCCAGTCGAGCTGGGTGCTGTGGCTCGGCATCGGCATCTTGCCGTTGTGCGGCACCAGCGTGTTGTTGAAGCGGCAGAACACGATGGGATAGGGCGGGATGGGGTTTCCGGTCTCTTCGGCGTGCTTGCGGTAGTTGAGCCCGATGCACAGGATCTTGCCTGGGTTCGGGATCGGGCAAAGGTACTTGGCCGACTTTGCCGACACCGTGGCGCCAGCCTTGGGCTTGGTGCAGGCCTTGGCGACCTCGGCCTGGACCTTCTTGCCGCCGGCCAGGATCTCGACCACCGTCTTGGGCCCCCGCGGCATCTGCTTGCTGAGGTCGATGATCTTGCCGTCGCCGT
>JAEZHS010000335.1 GCA_023436825.1 Pseudomonadota bacterium
GCGCGCGGGGACGCGCGCGGTCCGGAAGACCATGAGCGGGCCTGAAGGCCCGCGGTCCGGCAAGAGCATCAGTGGTGTCCGCTGCCTGCGTCGTCCGGAAGCGTGACGCCGCTGGCCGACAGGGCCGCCTTGAGGTCGACCATGAGCCGGTCCAACCCGGCCTGGTCGGGCGCCTCGCAGCGCGCCACCAGCACCGGCTGGGTGTTGGAAGCGCGCAACAGCCACCAGCCGTCCTTGGTGCTGACGCGCACGCCGTCGATGTCGGAGAACTTGGCGCCCGCCTTTTTCAGGCGTGCCTTCACCTCCTCGACCACGCCGAACTTGCGCTCGTCGGCACAATCGAAACGCAGCTCCGGCGTGTTGACCGGCTGGGGCAGCCCGTCGCGCATCTCGGCCAGGCTCTCCTTGCTGTTGGCCACGATGTTGAGCAGGCGCAGGCCGCAATAGAGCGCGTCGTCGAAGCCATAGAAGGTGTCGGCGAAGAAGACATGGCCGCTCATCTCACCGGCCAGCGGCGACTTGATCTCGGCCATCTTGCTCTTGATCAGCGAATGGCCGGTCTTGAACATCATGGGGTTGCCGCCGGCCTTGGCGATCTCGTCGAACAGCACCTGGCTCGCCTTGACGTCGGCGATGATGGTGGCGCCAGGATGACTCTTGAGCACGTCGCGCGACCACAGCACCAGGAGCTGGTCGCCCCACAGCACGCGGCCCTTGCCGTCGATCGCGCCTATGCGGTCGCCGTCGCCGTCGAAGGCGATGCCGAGGTCGCAGCCGCGCTCCTTCACCTGCGCCATGAGCTGCTCGAGGTTCTTCGGCACGGTCGGATCAGGATGATGCGCGGGGAAGTTGCCGTCGACCGTCTCGTTCAGCACGAAATGCTCGCCCGGCAGCTTGTCGACCACCGCGCGGATCGACACGCCGACCGCACCGTTGCCGGTATCCCAGGCAACCTTGAGCTTCTTGCCGGGCTTCACATCCTTCAAGAGGCGCGCGGCATAGGCTTCCAGGACGTTCTTCTGCTCGACCTTGCCCTGCCCGCTCTCCCAATCGCCCTTGGCGGCGATGGCGCCGAGCTTCTGGATCTCCTCGCCGAAAAACGACTTCTTGCCCATCATCATCTTGAAGCCGTTGTAGTCGGGCGGGTTGTGCGAGCCGGTGATCTGGATGCCGGCATCGGCGTCGAGGTGATAGACGGCGAAGTAGAGCATCGGCGTCGACACCATCCCGATGCTGGTCACGTCGAGACCGGCCGCGGCCAGGCCTTCGATGCAGGCAGCCGCCAGCTCGGGCGAGCTGAGCCGCCCGTCATAGCCCAGCACCACCCGCTTGCCACCGCCCTTGCTCGCAGATTGGCGGCGCACCATCGTGCCGAAGCTGCGGCCGATGGCGCGCGCATCGGCAGCGTGCAACTGCTTGCCGACGACGCCGCGGATGTCGTACTCGCGCAGGATGTTGGGGTCGAACTTGTGCGCGGTCTGGCTCATTCAAATGACTCCGATTGCAAGACGTCAGTTACGCGGCTGAGGACGGCCCACGCCCTCGTAGGCGAAGCCCAGGCTGCGCATCTCCTCGGGATTGAAGATGTTGCGCAGGTCGACGATGCGCGGCTGGCGCATCACTTGCTTGATACGGCGTGGATCGAGGCCGCGGAACTCGTGCCATTCGGTGATCACGACCAGGACGTCGGCCTCGAAGGCCGCCTCGTAGGCGGTCTTGGTGAAGCTGATGTTTTTCAGGAGCTTGCCCGCCTCGTCCATGCCCTCTGGATCGAAGGCCACGATCGTCGCCCCGGCCGCCTGCAGCGCCGGCACGATGTCGAGCGAGGGCGCGTCGCGCATGTCGTCGGTGTTGGGCTTGAAAGTGAGGCCGAGCACGCCCACGGTCAGCCCCGCCACCGAGCCGCCGCAGAAGTCGATGACCTTGCGGGCCATCCGCTTCTTGCGCGCACTGTTCACCTCGATGACCTGCTCGACGATGGTCTGAGGGGCGTCGACCTCGCGGGCGGTGTAGGCGAGCGCCAGCGTGTCCTTGGGGAAGCACGAGCCGCCGAAGCCCGGCCCGGGATGCAGGAACTTGCGGCCGATGCGGCCGTCGAGCCCGATGCCGCGCGCCACGTCGTGAACGTCGGCGCCGACCTTTTCGCAGAGATCGGCGATCTCGTTGATGAAGGTGATCTTGGTGGCAAGGAAGGCGTTGCCGGCGTACTTGGTGACCTCGGCCGTCTCGATGTTGGTGAACACCATCGGCGTCTGGATCAGGTTGAGCGGCCGGTAGATGCCGGCCATCACGTCGCGCGCCCGCGGGCTTTCGACGCCGATGACGACGCGGTCGGGCTTCATGAAATCCTCGATCGCCGCTCCCTCGCGCAGGAACTCGGGATTGGAGCAGACATCGAACTCGGCCGACGGCTGGGTCTCGCGGATGATGCGCGCGACCTCGCGGCCGGTGCCGACCGGCACCGTCGACTTGGTCACCACCACGGTGTAGCCGCGGATCGCGTCGGCGACCTCGGCGGCCGCGGCATAGACGTAGCTCAGGTCGGCATGACCGTCGCCGCGCCGGGTCGGCGTGCCGACGGCGATGAACACCGCGTCGGCGTCGGCCACGCCGTCACGGAGCGCGGTGCTGAAAGACAGGCGGCCCGCCTTGACGTTGTCGGCCACCAGCTTGTCGAGGCCGGGCTCGTAGATCGGCATCTCGCCCTTGAGCAGGCGGGCGATCTTGCCCTCCTCCTTGTCCACGCACACCACGTCATGGCCGAACTGGGCGAAGCAGGCGCCGGACACCAATCCGACATAGCCCGAGCCGATCATGGCGATGCGCAT
>JAEZHS010000645.1 GCA_023436825.1 Pseudomonadota bacterium
GTCCCGGTCGACGACCTTCACCAGTTCGGCATGCAGTGCTACGACGAGGCGGAGGGCGGCGCGCTCGAGCGGATGGCGGCGGTCGATCTGCGCACGTACCTATGCGAGCTGCTGACCAAGCAGGATCGGATGAGCATGGCCGCTTCGATCGAGAGTCGTGTGCCATTCCTCGACGACAGACTCGTGGCCGAAGTCTGTGCCATGCCGGGAGCGTTCAAGCTGCGGGGCTGGACGACGAAGGCGGTGCTGAGACGAGCGGTGGCCGAGCTGCTGCCCGCGCGCATCCTGACGCGCCGGAAGATGGGCTTCCCGGTGCCGCTCGATCGCTGGTTCCGGGGCGAGTGGCGCGGCGTGATCGAGGAGTTCGTCACCGGAGAACGTGCGCTGGCGCGGGGCTTGTTCCGCGCCGATGCCGTGACGCAGCTGGCCCACGAACACGTCTCTGGTCATGCGAATCATGGCGAACGGCTCTGGCTGCTCGCCAATCTCGAAATCTGGCAGCGGCTGATGCTCGACGGCGATCATGTAGCGGATGCCGATCAGCTCGAGCTGGTCGAAGGCCACAAACGCGCCGCCGACGGCCACCAGGCAGACCACGGCGGCCGCAAGCACGAGCCAGAGCAATGCGCCGCCCAGGCGCGCCTCGGGCCGCGTCGTCTGTTCCTGCTGGGTCATATCCCGCCAGGCCATGGCGCCATGATAGCGCTTTCGTTGACTGGCTAGGACCCCCCGATATGATCCGCCGCGCATGGATTTCACCCTTTCCGAAGACCAGCGGGCCTTCCGCGACACGGCCCGGCAATTCGCGACCGACCGCATGCTGCCCGAGGCGGCGCGCTGGGACGCCGAGAAGATCTTTCCCGAGGCGGCGCTGCGCGAGGCCGCGGCGCTGGGCTTCGGCGGCATCTATGTGCGCGACGATGTCGGCGGCAGCGGGCTGTCGCGGCTCGATGCGGCCTTGATCATGGAGGAATTGGCCGCCGCTTGTCCCAGCACGGCGGCATACATCTCGATCCACAACATGGCAGCCTGGATGATCGACGGCTTTGGCGACGACGAGCAGCGCCGGCGTTTCCTGCCGAAGCTCTGCTCGATGGAGCATTTCGCCAGCTACTGCCTGACCGAGCCGGGCGCCGGCTCGGACGCCGCAGGGCTCGCGACGCGGGCCGAGCTTTCGGGCGACCATTACATCGTGAACGGCACGAAGGCCTTCATCTCCGGCGGCGGGCGCAGCGACATCTACGTCGTCATGCTGCGCACGGGCGGAAAGGGGGCAGGCGGCATCTCGACGCTTGTCGTCGAGGCCGGCACGCCCGGCCTGTCGTTCGGCAAGCAGGAACAGAAGCTCGGTTGGAACAGCCAGCCCACGGCCGCGGTGATCTTCGAGAACTGCAAGGTGCCGGTCGCCAATCGCCTGGGGCCGGAGGGCCACGGCTTCAAGATCGCCATGGCAGGCCTCGATGGCGGGCGCATCAACATCGGCGCCTGCTCGCTGGGCGGCGCGCGCGCCTGCCTCGAGACGGCCTCGCGCTACGTCATCGAGCGCAAGCAGTTCGGCAAGCCGATCGCCGACTTCCAGGCGACGCAGTTCAAGCTTGCCGACATGGCGACCGAGCTCGACGCGGCGCGACTGATGATCTGGCGCGCTGCCTCGCTGCTCGATGCCAAGTCGCCCGAGGCGACGCAGGCCGCCGCCATGGGCAAGCGCTTCGCGACCGATGTGGGCTTCCGGGTCGTCAACGACGCGCTGCAACTGCATGGCGGCTACGGCTACTTGAAGGACTTTCCCATCGAGCGCTATCTGCGCGACCTGCGCGTGCATCAGATCCTCGAAGGCACGAATGAGATCATGCGCGTGATCATTTCGCGCCGGTTGTTGATGGGTTAGCCGAGTGTCGGCATGCGCACGCTGTCATCCCGAGCGAAGCGAGGGACCTTTAAGGCCATGAACAAAGGTCCTCGCTTCGCTCAGGATGACAGCGGGGCCGTAACGGAAAGTAGAGAGTAGATGTCCGAGTCTGAGATTCTGTTCGAGGTGAAGGACGGCCTGGGCGTGATCACGCTCAACCGGCCCAAGGCGCTGAATGCGCTGACGCACGGCATGATCCTGGAGATGGAGAAGGTCATCCCGCAGTGGGAGAAGGATTCTGCGGTCAAGGCCGTCATCCTGCGCGGTGCCGGCGATCGCGCCTTCTGCGCCGGCGGCGACGTCACCGGCCTTTATCGCGAGATGAAGGACAATCCCAAGGGCACGCTGCGTCGCGACTTCTTCTACGACGAGTACATCGTCAATCGCCGCATCTACCGTTACGCCAAGCCGTGGATCTCGCTGATCGACGGCATCGACATGGGCGGCGGCGTCGGTCTGTCGGCGCATGGCTCGCACTCGGTGGCGAGCGAGAAGTTCCTGTTCGCCATGCCGGAGACGACCATCGGTCTCTTCCCCGATGTCGGCGGCGGCTACTTCCTGACGCGCCTGCAGGGTGCGCTCGGCACCTTCCTGGCGCTGACCAGCCATCGCCTCAAGGCGGCCGATGCGCTGTGGGCCGGGATCGTCGACGCCCACGTCCCGGGTGCGAAGATAAACGAGCTGCAGGCCGCCCTCGGCGCCGCCGACCTCTCGGGCCCCGATGCCGACCGCAAGGTCGACGCCGTGATCGCGCGCTTCGCGGCGGATCCCGGCATGCCCACGCTGCCGACCCTGATGCCCGACATCGATCGCTGTTTCTCGGCCGACTCCGTCGCCGAGATCGTGGCCAAGCTGAAGAAGCAGCCGGGCGAATGGGCGCAGAAGCAGCTTGCCGCGCTGCTGAAGCTGTCGCCATTGTCGATGGCGATCACGCTGGAGCAGCTCAGGCGCTGCGCCAACCGCTCGTTCGAGGACACCATGACCATCGAATACCGCATGTCCCAGGCGTGCATGCGGCCCGACCATGATTTCTTCGAGGGCGTGCGCGCGCTCTTGATCGACAAGGACCAGAAGCCGAAATGGAACCCGCCGACCATCGAGGGCGTGACGCGCGAGATGGTCGAGGCGCATTTCAAGCCGGTGGCGAACGATCTGTTCTTCGAGTGAAAGGGAGGATGACATGGCGAAGATCGCCTTCATCGGACTGGGCAACATGGGCGGGCCGATGGCCGCCAACCTCGTCAAGGGCCAGCATCAGGTAACCGCCTTCGACCTGTCAGCGGCGGCCCTCGATACCGCCGTCGAGAAGGGCGCGAAGAAGGCGGCGTCGGCCGCCGAAGCCGTGAAGGGCGCCAAGATCGTGGTCACCATGCTGCCGGCCGGCAAGCACGTGCGCGCGGTCTACGAAAACGACGTCTTGCCCAACGTTGCCAAGGGCACGCTGCTGATCGACTGCTCGACCATCGACGTCGACAGTGCACGCCACGTCGGCGAGCTCGCGAGCAAGGCCGGGCTGGAGATGGTCGACGCTCCCGTCTCGGGCGGTGTCGGCGGCGCCACGGCCGGAACGCTCACCTTCATGGTGGGCGGCACGGATGGCGCCTTCGCCATGGCGAGGCCGGTCCTGGAGAAGATGGGCAAGAACATCGTCCATACCGGCGCACCGGGCTCGGGCCAGGCGGCCAAGATCTGCAACAACATGATCCTGGGCATCACCATGATCGGCGTTGCCGAGGGCTTCCTGCTAGGCAAGCGCCTGGGACTGGACGTGCAGAAGCTGTTCGACATCGTGTCGACGTCGTCGGGCAGCTGCTGGGCGGTGAACAACTACCTGCCGCTGCCCGGACCGGTGCCGACATCACCCGCCAACCGCGACTACCAGGCGGGCTTCACGGCCGACAACATGCTGAAGGACCTGAAGCTCGCCCAGCAGGCGTCGCAGACCTCGGGCGCCAGCACGCCGATGGGCGCGGAGGCGGCGCAGCTCTTCAACATGTTCGTCAACGCCGGCGGTGGCGCGAAGGATTTCTCGGGCATCATCAAGATGCTCGAAGGCGGCAAGTGAGCCCATGATCACGCTCTACGACCTGGTCTTTCAGGATGACCGGCGGCCGAGCCCGTTCTGCTGGCGCGCCAAGTTCGCCCTGAAGCACAAAGGGCTGGCATGGCGCGACGAACCAGTGGGATTCACCGAGAAGGAAAAGATCGCGTTCGCCAAGTCGATGACCGTGCCCGTGATCCATGATGGACCCAAGCCGGTGAAAGACAGCTGGGACATCGCGCGGCATCTCGACAGCACCTATCCGGAAAAGCCGCTGTTCGGGCCGGCGCTCAATCATGCGCGCTTCGTCGCCCACTGGGTCGATGGCACCGTGCACGTCGCGTTGTTCCCGATCCTGGTCGGCGATCTCTACGACCGCGTCCGTCCGGTCGATCAGCCGTACTTCAAGGAGTCTCGCGGCAAGCGGCTGGGCACGACCGATTTCTCGGGCTTCCAGGCGAAGGCGCGCGAGAAGGGCGTCGACACCTTCCGCGCCGCGCTCGAACCGGCGCGGCGCGTGCTGAAGGAGCAGCCGTTCCTGAGCGGCGAGCAGCCTGCTTATGCCGACTACGCGTTGGGCGGCGCCTTCCTGTGGGCGCGCGTCGCTACCCCGCTCGAGGTCCTGCAGCCCGACGATCCGATTTGGGCCTGGCGCGAGCGCATGCTCGACCTGTTCGACGGCATGGGTCGCAAGGCCCGAGCGGCTTGAGTGGGGCGGCGTGAAATACGACGCCGTCATCTTCGATCTGCTGACGGCGCTGATCGATTCCTGGAGCTTGTGGAACGACGTCGCGGGCTCTGCCGACGCCGGCATGACCTGGCGCCGCCGCTATCTCGAGATCACCTACGGCTGCGGCTCGTACAGACCCTATGAAGCGCTGGTGTGCGAGGCGGCCCGCGATGTCGGTCTTCCTGAGCGGCTCGGCGGCGAGCTCGAACGGCGCTGGAGCGAGCTACAGCCTTGGCCTGAGGCCGGCCGGGTGCTGGCGCAGATCCCGGTGCCGCTTGCCGTCGCAACCAATTGCTCGGTCAGGCTCGGCCGGCTGGCCGCAGATCGCGTCGGCGTATCGTTCAAGGTCGTGATCACGGCCGAGAGCGCGGGCTTCTACAAGCCCAGGCCCGAGCCCTACCGCGCCGTGCTGTCCGCCCTGGGCACCGCGCCCGAGCGCACCCTGTTCGTCGCGGGCTCCGCCTCGGACGTACCCGGCGCCAAGGGCGTGGGCATGCCGGTCTACTGGCACAATCGCATCGGTCTTCCGCCACGCGACGATGCGCGGCCCGATTATCTTGAACCGAGACTCGACAAGCTGGCAGGCCTGTTCGACCGGACCTAAGGTGCCGGCCAAAGCAGGAGGGAACACTTGTCCGAAGCCGCCCCATTCAGGCCCGAAGAGCATCGTTTCGGACCGACCCATTGGTTCGAGGACCTCGAGGTCGGGCAGAAGTTCTACATAAATTCGCGGACCCAGACCGAATCGATGTTCGCCGCCTTCCAGCTCGCCAGCGGCGACAACCATCCGATTCACTACGACCGCGAGTACTGCCGGGCGCGCGGCCATCGCGACATGCTGGCGCACGGGCTGCAGGTCGCCATCCAGGGTGCGGCGGGAGCGGGCATATTTCCGCACGTCATCGGCGACTCGCTGATCGGCTTCCTGGAGCAGTCCTCGCGCTTCCTGAAGCCGGTCTATTGCGGCGACACGCTCTATCCCATGCTCGAAGTGAGCGAGCTCAAGGCCGGGCGGACCACGGGCGTCGTCACCATGAAGCTCACCATTCACAATCAGTCCGGCACGCTGGTATGCGACGGCGAACACAAGTACCTTGTGAAAAAGCGGCCACAGTAGGGAAGAGGGCGCAAATGCTCGGAGTCATCGCAAAGCTCACCATCAAGCCCGGCACCAACGCCGACTTCGAAGCGACCATGAAGGCCTTGCAGGCCAAGGTCCGGGCCGACGAGCCCGGCAACAAGCTCTATGCCCTGCACAAGACGGCCGATGCCAACGTCTACGTCATGTTGGAACGTTACGACGACCAGGCGGCGCTCGACGCCCATCGCGCAGCGCCGCATTTCAAGGAACTGGGCCGAAAGCTCGGCGACTATCTTGCTGGCCGGCCGGACGTCCAGGTGATGCAGGAGGTCTGACGCCGGTCACGGTGTCGTTGGGAAACATGGACGGCGTCCTCCACCGCCATACCAAGCCCGGCACCGCGCCGGGCACGCTCGCCGGCCGCGCGCCCGTGCCCGACGAGGCGCTCGACTTCACCCTGGTCGAGTACACGTCCGAGGACGTTCAGGTGCTGCACGGCGTGGAGGTCGACGAGTGTCGCTTCCATCTCGGCACGCCCGGCCACACCTGGATCGACGTCGCGGGGCGGCCCAGCTCCGACATGCTGCGCGACCTCGGCATGGCCTTCAACCTGCATCCGCTCGCTCTCGAGGACGTCTTCCACGGCACACAGCGCAGCAAGCTCGACCTCTACGAGGGGCAGGGCTTCATCGTGCTGAACGACCCGGTCTACGAGGACGAGGCGCTGATCCCGCGCCAGGTCAGCATCTTCTTCGGCGACAACTACGTGATCTCCTTCCACGATCACAAGCAGGACATCTTCAAGCCGGTCCGCGACCGGGTGCAGACTACGGGCTCGCGACTGCGCACCTTCGGCATCGACTATCTGGTCTATGCCCTGGTCGACCTCGTGGTCGACCGCAAGTTCCCCCTGATCGAGGCCTTGTCGGCGCATCTGGAGGAGCTCGAGGACGAGGCGCTGGAGCATCCTACCGAAGACACGCTCTATCACATCCATCAGGCCAGGCGCGCGCTGGTCACCTTCCATCGCCTGCAATGGGCGGAGCGCGAGACGGTGCTGGCGCTGATCCGGCCGGAAGTGCCGTTCATCATGCCCGAGACGCGCCCTTATCTGCGCGACTGCTTCGACCATGCGGTGGCGGTGCTGGAACTGGTCGAGAGCTACCGCGAAATGACCAACGGCCTGATGGAAGTCTACCTCATGCATGCGTCCAACCGCATGGCCGAGGTGATGAAGACGATGGCGATCATTACCGTCTTCTTCATGCCGCTGTCCTTCCTGGCCGGCATCTACGGCATGAATTTCGACCGCGACGCGGGCAACATGCCCGAACTGGGCTGGAAGTACGGCTATCCGTTCTTCTGGCTCACGGTCGTCGTGATCGTGGCCGGCCTGTTCTTCTGGCTGAAGCGCAAGCGCTGGATATGACCTACAGGATCTTCGGCTCGGAGCTCTCGCCCTACTCGGTGAAAGTGCGCTCCTACTTCCGCTACAGGGGCCTGCCGCACGACTGGATCCCGCGCTCGCCCGCGGTCCAGGCCGAGTTCCAGAAATACGCCAAGCTGCCGTTGGTGCCCCTGGTGGTGACGCCCGACGGCGAGGGCATCCAGGATTCGACACCCATCATCGAGCGTTTCGAGGCCGCCGAGCCGTCGCTCTCGACGCAGGACAGGACACTCGACTTCATCTCGGCGCTGCTCGAGGAGTATGGCGACGAGTGGGGCAACAAATGGATGTTCCACTATCGTTGGCGCTACCAGCCCGACGTCTGGTCGACCGCCGAGCGCATCGCGCAGCAGATGATGGAGGGGCAGGGCACGCTCGCCGTGGCGCAGGCCCGCGCCGCCGTCGCCGAACGCATGGTGCCGCGCATCGGCTTCGTCGGCTCGAACCCGACGACCGAGCCCACCATCGAGGGCTCGTTCAAGCATGCGCTCTTGCTGATCGAAAGGCATCTGCAGACGCGGCCGTACATGCTGGGCGCCCGGCCGGCGATGGCCGATTTCGGCCTGTGGGGCCAGCTGTACGAGATGGCGACCGATCCCACGCCCGGCGCGATCATGCGTGCCTCCACGCCGAGGGTGATGGCCTGGGTGCAGCGCATGATCGAGCCGAAGAACGAAGGATCGTTCGAGACTTGGCCGGCATTGGCGCCGACGCTGATGCCGCTCCTGAAGGAAGAGGTGGCAGGCCTGTTCCTGCCGTGGTCGACGGCGAACGCCGCCGCCATCGTGCGCGGCGACAAGAGCTTCGAGACGAAGCTCGCGAACGCTCCCTGGCGACAGGAGCCGCAGAAGTACCATGCTCGTTCGCTGGCCGAGATCCGCCGCAAGTATGCGGCAGCAAAGGATGCGCCGGGCCTCGACGTCATCCTGCGCGAGAGCGGCTGCCTGTCCTATCTGACGGCCTGAGTCTTCTTCTTCCGGACCGCGGGCCTCCAGGCCCGCTCATGCTCTTCCGGACCGCGCGCATCCTGCGCGCCTCATGATCATGAGCGCGCTGGAAGCGCGCGGTCCGGAAAAGCATGAGTCAGCGCAGGGCCGTCACGATCAGTGTTGTTCCCGACAGCCCCAGCAGCACCAGCACGAGCTGGCGAAAGGCCGCGTCGTTGACGCGACCATAGAGCATCAGGCCGAGCCGCGCGCCGACCAGGCTGATCGGCACGGTGATGGCGGCCCAGATCCAGAAGGTGCGGTCGAGCAGCCCGGCGACACCGGCGGCGAGCAGCGCCGTGGCGAGGATCGTCATGTTGAACGGCTGGTTGACGCCGCGTTGCTCGTTCTTGTTCCAGCCGCGCAGTTGGACCCAGATGGTTGGTGCGGGCCCGCTGAGACTGGCCAGCCCACCCATCGCGCCACCGACGAAGCCCACCGCGGCATCGGCCGCCCGGCCGCCGCCGGTGACGACGGGTGGTCGGCGCACCAGGCCCATCCAGGCGCTGTAGAAGATCAGCAGGATGCCGACACCGAGCTTCAGCGGCTGCACGCGCACCTGCTCGAGCAGGGCAGTGCCGATCGGCACGCCCAGCAGCCCGGCGGCAAGGAAGGGCCATACGCGCGGCCAGCGCACGCCGCTCCAGATCGAGCGCAGCGCCTGCAGATGGCCCGCGACGGAGCAGATGGCAACGAGCGGTGCGGCGGTCACCGGCGCCATGACCTGCAGCCAGAAGCCCAGCGCCATCAGCGCGTAGCCTGTGCCGGTGAGGCCGTTGACGAAGCCCGCCACCAGGGCGCCGGCGACAACGATGGCGATGTCGCCGGCCGGCGGCAGGGGCACGCGGCTAGGCTCCGGCGGTGAAGGCCTGGATGCCGGTCATGGCGCGGCCGAGGATCAGGGCGTGCACGTCGTGCGTGCCCTCGTAGGTGTTGACCGCCTCGAGGTTCATGACGTGGCGGATCACGTGATACTCGTCGGACACGCCGTTGCCGCCGTGCATGTCGCGGGCGACGCGGGCGATGTCGAGCGCCTTGCCGCAGTTGTTGCGCTTGATCAGCGAGATCATCTCCGGCTGGGCATGGCCCTGGTCCTTGAGCCGGCCAACGCGCAGGCAGGCCTGCAAGCCGATGGCGATCTCGGTCTGCATGTCGGCGAGCTTCTTCTGGATCAGCTGGTTGGCGGCGAGCGGCCGGCCGAACTGCTTGCGGTCGAGCGTGTAGTTGCGCGCCTGCTTCCAGCAGAACTCGGCCGCACCCATGGCGCCCCAGGCGATGCCGTAGCGGGCATTGTTGAGACAGCCGAACGGCCCGCCCAGGCCCGAGACGTTGGGCATCATGTTCTCGGCCGGCACGAAGACCTCATCGAGCATGATGGCACCCGTTGTCGAGGCGCGCAGCGAGAACTTGCCCTCGATCTTGGGGGTCTCGATGCCCTTCCAGCCGCGCTCCAGGATGAAGCCGCGAATGGCGCCGCCGTCGAGCTTGGCCCAGATCACCAGAACGTCGGCGATCGGCGAGTTGGTGATCCACATCTTGGAGCCCGAGAGGCTGTAGCCGCCGGGCACCGTGGTGGCCCGCGTCTTCATGCTGCCGGGGTCGGAGCCGTGGTCGGGCTCGGTGAGGCCGAAGCAGCCGACCCACTCGCCGGTGGCGAGCTTGGGCAGGTACTTCATGCGCTGCTCTTCGCTGCCGTAGGCGTAGATCGGATGCATGACCAGCGAGGACTGCACGCTCATCGCCGAGCGGTAGCCCGAATCGACGCGCTCGACCTCGCGCGCCACCAGGCCGTAGGTCGTGTAGTTGGCGGCGGCGCAGCCGTACTTCTCGGGCAGGGTCGAGCCCAGCAGGCCCAGCGCGCCCATCTCGTTCATGATCTCGCGATGGAACTTCTCGTGCCGGTTGGCCTCCAGCACGCGCGGCATCAACTTGTCCTGGCAGTAGTCGCGGGCGGCATCGCGGATCGCGACCTCCTCCTCGGTGAGCTGGTCGTCGAGGAAGAACGGGT
>JAEZHS010000020.1 GCA_023436825.1 Pseudomonadota bacterium
GCGATCGGCAGACCGATCGCCTTGGCTGCCTCGTCGACGAGACGTCCGATGTCGGGCTTTTCCTCGGCCATTGAAATTTCCTCTTTCGTGCGAATCGCCAATCTGCCGTTCGGACATCGCGGCGGCAAGAAGCATGCCAAAGCATCGCGGGAACACCCGCGCCCATGTGACCGATGGTTTCACGCCGCCCGTTGTCTACAACGTTGCTCATGACCGTGCTTCTCGACCTCGGTGTCCATGCGCTGCGCAGCGCCTACACAGCCGGCACCCTCGATGTCGGCCAGGTGATCGAGGAGGTCCTGAAGCGCATCGCCGCGGCGGGCGATGATCGCGTCTGGATCACGCGCACACAAGATCAGGATCTGCGGGCCGCGGCGGTGCGGCTCGATGCGCGGCGCGGCGAGATCGACCGGCTGCCGCTCTACGGCGTGCCCTTCGCGGTGAAGGACAATATCGACGGCGCGGGCCTGCCCACGACCGCGGCCTGCCCCGGCTTCTCCTATCAGCCGCAGCAATCGGCCGAGGTCGTACGGCTACTGATCGAGGCCGGCGCCATCGTCGTCGGCAAGACCAACCTCGACCAGTTCGCCACCGGCCTGGTCGGCGTACGCTCGCCTTACGGGGTGCCGAAGAATCCGTTCGATGCGGCGTTCGTACCGGGCGGCTCGAGCTCGGGTTCAGGCGTCGCCGTCGCCGCGGGCCTGGTGAGCTTCTCCCTTGGCACCGATACGGCAGGGTCGGGCCGCGTGCCGGCGGGCTTCAACAACATCGTCGGCCTGAAGCCGACTCCTGGCCTGCTGAGCACCGCGGGCGTCGTGCCGGCCTGCAAGTCACTCGATTGCGTGTCGGTGTTCGCGCTGTCGTGCGCCGACGTCGATGCGGTGCTGAAGGTCGCGAGCGAACCACAGATGACGACGGCGATCGGCGAGGCTTTCCGCTTCGGCATGCCGGGGCACGCCGACGCCGAGTTCTTCGGCGACGACGCCTATGCCGCGCTCTATGCGCAAGCGGTCGGCCGGTTGAAGGCGCTGGGCGGCACCGCCGTCGAGATCGACTACGAACCGTTCCGCGACGCCGCCCAGCTTCTCTACGGCGGGCCATGGGTGGCAGAGCGTACCGCCGCGGTCGGCGCTTTCATCGAAGCGGCCGACGACACGGCCGGCATCTGGCCGGTGACGCGCGACATCGTCATGTCCGGCCGGGAGTACAGCGCCGTCGACGCCTTCGAAGGCCAGTATGAGCTCAGCGAGCTCAAGACCGTGGCGCTGGCGCAGATGGCGACGCTCGACTTCCTCGTCCTGCCGACGGCGCCGACGATCTACCGCGTGGCCGATCTCGAGCGCGAGCCGGTGCTCTACAACTCGCACCTCGGCCACTACACCAACTTCGTCAATTTCTTCGGGCTCAGCGCGCTGGCGTTGCCGGCTGGATTCCGGCCCGACGGCATGCCGTTCGGCATCACCCTGGTCGGCGCGGCGCATCGCGAGCGCGCACTGCTCGGCTTCGGCGCGCGCTGGCAGCGCGAGGTGCCGCTGCCTCTGGGCAAGACCACGAGCCAGCTCCCGCCTGTCCTCCACGATCCCGTGCTCGTGGAGGACCGCGTCTCCATTGCCGTCGTCGGCGCGCACATGAGCGGCTTGCCGCTCAACGGCCAGCTCACCGAGCTGGGCGGCCGCCTGGAGCAGGTGGGCAAGACCGCGCCGGTCTATCGCCTCTACGCCCTGCCCGGCGGTCCGCCGCGCCGGCCCGGCATGGTGCGCGTTGCTGAGGAGGGCGGCGCCATCGAGCTCGAAGTCTGGAGCCTGCCGGCCGCCGCGGTCGGCGACTTCCTGCGCAAGATCCCGGCGCCACTGGGATTGGGCACAGTGACGCTGGCCGACGGATCGAGCGTTCCAGGCTTCTTGTGCGAAAGCCACGCCACAGCGGATGCAGAGGACATCACCTCACTGGGCGGTTGGCGGGCCTATCTAAAAACCCTGCCGGTCTGATAGGGTCCCTCCCTTCGAGGAGGAACGCCCTTCGGGAGGGAGAAAGACTCATGGCTGGAAAGATCGCAGTCGTCACCGGCGCGGGCAGCGGCATCGGCCGCGCTTCGGCGCTCGCCCTGCTGAACAACGGCTACAAGGTGGCTCTGGCCGGCCGGCGCAAGGATGCGCTGGACGAGACCGCCAAGATGGCCGGCAACAACACGCCCAACGCCATGGCCGTGCCGACCGACGTCACCAAGCGCGACGACATCGTGGCGCTGTTCGCCAAGGTCAAGGCGACCTGGGGCCGGCTCGACCTGGTATTCAACAATGCCGGCGGCGGCGCCCCGCCCGTGCCGCTCGAGGAGCTGCCCTACGAGACCTGGCTCTCGGTCGTGGCGGCCAACCTCACCGGGCCTTTCCTGTGCACCCAGGAAGCCATGAAGATCATGAAGGACCAGACGCCGCGCGGCGGGCGCATCATCAACAACGGCTCGATCTCGGCGCATGCGCCGCGGCCCTTCTCGGTCGCCTACACCTCGACCAAGCACGCCATCACCGGCCTCACCAAGTCGACCTCGCTCGACGGCCGCCAGTACGACATCGCCTGCGGCCAGATCGACATCGGCAATGCCGTGACGCCGATGACCGAGCGCATGACCAAGGGCGTGCTGCAGCCCAACGGCACGACCATCCCCGAGCCGCGCATGGACGTGAGCGCGGTGGCCAATGCCATCCTCTACATGGACAGCCTGCCGCTCGACGCCAACGTGCAGTTCATGACGGTGATGGCGACCAAGATGCCGTTCATCGGCAGAGGGTAGCGCATTCCGACGCGCTGGCCTCTGGCAGGCGGCCGTCATCAAGCGCGAGAGCCCGCACCGGGCGGAAAAGACAAGATCGTGAGCGAGCCAGGAGACTCGCGCTCCGAAAGAACATGATCATGAGCGGACCTTGGAGGTCCTAAACCGTGACGCCTGCCCGCCGCAGCTCGCCTAGAAACTCGATCACGAGGCGGTAGCCGGCGACAGCGCCCGCCTCCGTCTGCACGTGCGTAGTGGCGAGCACGACAAGGCCCTGGCGCCCGGCGCGCACGCAGATGCCCTCCCGCACGAGCGCGTCGGCGTGCCGGCGGACCGTCTCATAGGGCAGGCGCAGCGACCGGGAGACCACCCCCACGCTGACGGGCTGGCGCTGGTTGTCGGCCAGCACCGTCGAGCTGGTCGCGAGCGAGGTGTTGGCCACATGCTTGACGTTCGCCGTCCAGATCGCGGTGTAGACCAGGCCCTTCATCAGGTCGCCGGCCCAGAAATCGCGCATCAACCGCATCGCCGCCAGCAGCAGGCCGAGGCCGGCGATCGCGATAACGGTCTGCTCCTTCGTGAGACGCCCTGACGATGGTGTACGCCGCGACGCCGAGGGGAAGGTGACGACACCGATGCGCGTCAGATCGACTAGCAGGCGCACGGCGTCGACATAGATGCTTCGCATGAAGGTCGTGATCAGGCGGCCCTTCAGCATGGGCACCGGCACGGCTAGCCCGCCTCCGGCGCTGACGCACTTGCCGCTCCGAACGAGTCCCTGGGCATGGCGGCGCACGGTTTCATAAGGCATGCCGATCTTGCGCGACAGCTCCCGGACGCCGATCGCCTTGCGATTGGGCGCGATCAGCTGACCATGGACGAGGGCCAGGAAGATCGCTCCATCGGCGATGTCCTGCTGCAGCCGGGTCAGGGAATCGAAGGCACGCAGATAATACTCGGTCGAGACCCGGGCGACAGGACGCACCTGGCGCTGCGCCGCGGTCATCACCGGATCTGCGGTAGCGGGCCGGTTCACGATCAGACCTTCACGCGGGGGTCAGTGGCTCAATTTGGGTAGCCAGCTGGCTCATTTTGGGCACTTACCGGCTTCTACAGCCGGTTGCAAGCGGAGTACCCAGGCGTGGGGAGTTCGCTCTAGTACGGCGGGCAAAGTGTCAGAGCAAATATCCAGGGATCGTCGGTCGCCAAGCCGCAAGGCTTCGCGAAAAAGTCATGTGCACAACGAACGGTCGAACGAGGTCGCCTGCGATCCTCGCAAGCCGGGAACGTGCGCAACCCATTGCGCCGCAGCCTTGCTGCTCGCGGTCCTCGGCGGCGAGCCGGTGGCGCTGCGGACGGGCTGCTGCCTGCTTGCCGGATCGGCCCCCGTTGTCCACCAACGGGAACGCCGGGCGCATGCCCGGGCTGCTGGTCGGCGTCCTGACCGAGATGCCGCTCTTGTCGAGCTGCATCAGGTTGGGGACGACTAGAGTAAAGCGCACGCAAGAGATCACAGTGGCAACGGGCACATTCCGTTCGGTTGATTCCAGCAGAACCGAATGTGATTAGATCTTCACGCCGCCGAGCCGCAATTCGGCAAGAAACGCCATCACCAGGCGATGGCCGGCCACGCTGCCGGCCACCGTGCGCTCGAGCATCTGGGTCGACACGAATACGCCCTGACGCCCGGCACGCACGCAGAGGCCTTCCCGGACGAGCGCGTCGGCGTGCCGCCGGGCGGTTTCATAAGGCAGGCGCAGCGATCGGGCGATCGCCAGCACGCTGACCGGCTGGCGGAGGACGTCGGGCAGCACCGACGACGTGGCGGCGCGAGACGTGTTGGTCACGTGCTTGACGTTCGCCGTCCAGATCGCCGTGAAGACCAGCCCCTTCACCAGATCGCCGCCCCAGAAGTCGCGCATCAGCCGCACGCCGGCCAGCAGCAGGCCCATTGCGGCGATGGTGATGACCATCTGCTCCATCGTCAGACGTCCTGGTGGCGGTGCACGCCGCAACGCCGATGGAAACGTGACCGCGCCAATGCGCATCAGATCGACCAGCAGGCGCACCGCGTTGACATGGATCCTGCGCAGCATGCGGGAGGCACGTGGCCCCTCGAGCATGGTATCGGGCACCGTGAGTCCGCCCGTCATGACGATGCAAGCGCCGCTTAGCTCGAGGTCACGAACATGCCGGCGCACCGTCTCGTAGGGAAGATTGAGCTCACGCGACAGCTCGCGAACGGCCATCGGCTTGCGGCCGGACCCGACGAGCCGGCCGCGCCAGAGCGTCATGATGATCGACGCACTGATCGCGTGCTCGTGCAGCTGACCGAGGAGATCGAAGCTGCGCATGAAGAACTCATACGACACGCGCATCACGGGATGGAAGTCGTGACTCGCCGTCGGCAAACTTCGGATATTGCTCTGACTCATGCGGCGACCGTTCGTCGTCGGCAATTTCCCTAAAGTGACGTGCCTTGGCGCAAGTTCCCACCAATACCGCTGCCTGCTGTCGACGTCGTCAGTACCCCTCGTGCATCAGCGGGAACGCACTGTGCACGCCGGGCAGGTTGGTCGGCGTGCTGGCCGAGATGTAACTCTTGTCGAGTTGCTTCAGGCTGGTGACGCCGAGAAGGCCCATCACCTCCTTCATCTCGTCCTCGAGAAGCTCGACCATGCGCTCGATGCCGGCGGCGCCGGCCGCGGCGAGGCCGTAGCAGTAGAGCCGGCCGAGGCCGACCCAGTCGGCGCCGAGGCAGATCGCCTTGACGATGTCGCTGCCGCGGCTGAACGAGCCGTCGACGGCGATCTTGGCCCGTCCCTTCACCGCGTCGATCACCTCGGGCAGCACCGCGGCGGAGCCGCGGCCGTGGTCGAGTTGGCGACCGCCGTGGTTGGAGCAGTAGACGCCCCAGACGCCGTGCTGGCAGGCGATGTCGGCATCCTCAGCCGTCCCGATGCCCTTCAGCATGAACTTCACGTCGGCGAACTTGTCCTTCACCCTCTTGAAGTTGTCCCACGAGAAGGCGGCCTGGTGGTCCTGCCCGGTCGCCGCGGTGCGCCACGACTTCACGAAGCGCTTGGCGATGTCGCGCTCGCGGCGCGAATAGACCTGAGTGTCGACGGTGATGCAGAAGGCGTCGTAGCCCGCGTCCATCGCCTGCTTGACGCGATCGGCCACCCAGTTGTCGTCGCCGCGCACATAGAGCTGATAGATCTTGGGCCCGCCGCCGCCCTTGACGATGTCCTCGAGCTTGAGCGTCGTCACCGAGCTGATGAGCATGGCGACGTTGCCCGCGCCCGCTCCCTTGGCGACGGTGATGCCGCCGCCCGGCTCGAATGATTCCAGCGAGCCGACCGGCGCCAGCATGATCGGCAGGCGGATCTTCTTGCCCAGGATCTCCGACGAGGGATCGATCTTGCTGACGTCGCGCAGCACGCGCGGCCGGAAGGCGATCGAATCGAGCGCCATGCGGTTGCGCCGCAGCGTCGTCTCGGTCTCGGTGCCGCCGATCAGGTAGTCCCAGATATTGGCGTTGAGCTTGATCTTCGCCGCCTTGACGATCTCGTGCAGCGTTACGAATTCGTTCTCCAGACCGCTTGCCATGGTCCTCCCCGCGAAATCGAGCTACAACTAGCGCAATAAACAAGCGGAGGAAACGATGCCGGCAGTGCGCTCTACCGCATCGCGCAAGGCGGAAGCGGAAATCGCCACGCGGCCGATAAACGTGCGGCCGATCAATGGCTTCATCGGCGCTGAGATCGAGGGCATCGATCTTCGGCGGCCGCTGAACCCGGCGCAGTTCAATCGTGCACGATGCGCTGGTGCAATATGAAGTCATCGTGATGCGCGACCAGGACATCACCGTCGACCAGCAGATGGCGTTCGGCGCCCTGTTCGGCGAGCTCTCCATCCATCCCTTCTCGCCCAACCTCGCCGACAAGCCCGAGGTCATCATCCTCGACTATTCCAAGGACAATCCGCCGGCGCTGACCGACATCTGGCATGCCGACGAGACCTTCCGCGAGGCGCCGCCGATGGGCACCATCCTGCGCGCCAAGGTCGTGCCCGAGGTCGGCGGCGACACGCTGTTCTCCAGCATGAGTGCGGCCTATCGCGGTCTTTCCGAGCGCATGAAGCAGCACATCCACGGCATGGAGGCGCTGCACGACTTCAAGCCGTGGCGGCCGCTGTTCAGCCACGACGATCGCGCCAAGCTGCGCAAGCTCGAGGATGAATTCCCCAACCCCTGGCACCCGGTGGTGCGCGTGCACCCGGTCTCGGGTCGGCGCATCCTCTATGTGAACCAGCAGTTCTGTGTGCGCATAAAGGATCTCAAGGCCGACGAGAGCGACACGCTGCTCGCCTTCCTCTACCGGCAGGCGACCATCCCCGAATACCAGCTGCGGGTGAAGTGGCGCCCCAACACCCTGGTAATGTGGGACAACCGTTCCGTGCTGCACTATGCCGCGCACGACTACTACCCGGCGCGACGCACCATGGAACGCGTCACGGTGAAGGGAGACCGGCCCGTCGGCGTCGACGGCGCCTACGTTGCCGATGCGGTCGAGGCCAACGGCACGGTGAAACCAGCGATCGCCGAAGGCACGCGGCCCGGACCCAAACGCGCCTTCGACCGTTACTGATCGGACCAGATCGTTACTGATCAGAGCCTAAATCGTGAAGAAATTGTGGCGCGCGCCTTGCGCGCCGCATGGCGTGTTCCTTGCACCGCCGAGCACGGCAACCTAGATTTCACCCCCTCTGATTTTCCGCTGGCGACACGATAAGAAACCACAGGGTAGGCATCATGAAGCGACGCGTTTTCACGAAGGCTGTTGTCTTTGGGCTGCTGTGCAGCCCTGCCTTCGCCGCCGACCCGGTTCCCAAGCTGCAGGAAACCCCGTCGCTCGCCGATCAGGTGAAGTCGGGCGCGCTGCCGCCGATCGAGCAACGCGTGCCGAAACAGCCCATGGTGGTGACCAAGTTCGCCGGCGGCGACGGCCCCGGCCAATCGGGCGGCCAGCTCAACATGCTGGTGGCGAGCGCGCGCGATACCCGCCTGATGACGGTCTACAGCTACACGCGCCTGATCGTGTACACGCCGGAGTTCAAGCTGCAGCCCGACATCCTCGAGAGCTACGAGAACAAGGGCGACAAGGAGTTCACCTTCAAGCTGCGCGAAGGCCACAAGTGGTCCGACGGCCAGCCCTTCACCACCGACGACTTCCGTTTCTTCTGGGAAGACATCGCCAACAACAAGGAGCTGTCGCCGTCCGGCCCGTCGGTCGAACTGCTGGTCGACGGCCAGCCGCCCAAGGTCGAGATCATCGACGCGCGCACGATCAAGTACTCCTGGGACAAGCCCAATCCCTACTTCATCGAGAGCCAGGCGCGCGCCGCCCCGCTGTTCCTGTTCCGCCCGGCCCACTATCTCAAGAAGTTCCACGCCAAGTACGCGTCGGCCGAGGACATCGCCAAGGCGGCCCGCGGCGGCCAGAGCACGGGCAACTGGGTGCAGATCTACCGGCGTCACGACGTGATGTACGCCAACGACAATCCGGATCTGCCGACGCTCAACCCGTGGGTCAACACCACGGCCTCGCCGGCGCAGCGCTACGTGTTCCAGCGCAATCCCTATTATCACCGCATCGACGGCAAGGGGCAGCAGCTGCCCTACATCGACCGCGTGATCTTCACCCAGGCCGCGGCCAACCTGGTGCCCGCCAAGGCCGGCCTCGGCGAGGCCGACCTGCAGCCGCGCTATCTCAACATGCGCGACTACACCTTCCTGCAGAAGAGCGCCAAGAGCTCCGGCGTCGAGGTGAGGCTCTGGGAATCGGGCTCGGGCTCGCAGCTCGCGCTCCATCCCAACCTCAACGCCAACGACGAGGACTGGCGCAAGCTGATGCGCGACGTGCGCTTCCGCCGGGCGCTGTCGGTCGCCATCGACCGCAACGAACTGAACGAGACGGTCTATCTCGGTCTCGCCAAGCCTTCGAACAACACCGTCATGGAGGGCTCCAAGCTCTTCAAGCCCGAGTACGCCAAGAAGTGGGCGCAGTACGATCCCAAGCTCGCCAACAAGCTGCTCGACGAGGTCGGCCTGAACAAGAAGGACAGCCAGGGCTTCCGCCTGCTGCCTGACGGCCGGCCGGCGACCATCGTGGTCGAGCATGCCAGCGAGGAGACCGAGGACGCCGACGCGCTGCACCTGATCGCCGAGATGTGGAAGAAGGTCGGCATCAAGATGCTGACCAAGCCGCAGACCCGTGAGAACTTCCGGCTGCGCGCCTTCTCCGGCGAGGCGATCATGACGGCCTTCGCCGGCGTCGTGACCGCCATGCCGACGCCCAACACCAGCCCCAAGGAGTTCGCCCCCACCATGCAGGGCGGCCTGCAGTGGTCGCGCTGGGGCATGTTCGTCGAATCCAAGGAGCGGATGGGCGAGAAGTGCGACGTCGAAGCCGCCTGCAAGCTCCTCGACTACGTCAAGGAGTGGGAACACGCCAGCAACGAAGCCGAGCGGCGCGCGGCTTGGGAGAAGATCCTGGCGAGCACCGCGGATGAGGTCTTCACCATCGGCACGGTCAACGGCATCCGCCAGCCCATCGTGGTCGGACCGAAGATCAAGAACGTGCCCAAGGAAGGCTACTACGCCTGGGATACGGGCGGATACATCGGCCTGTACCAGCCGGACACGTTCTGGGTGGCTCAGTAAAAATCAACCTGCCTCCCCAGCTACGCTGGGGA
>JAEZHS010000082.1 GCA_023436825.1 Pseudomonadota bacterium
GCTCGGGGTGACAGAAGGGAGTGACATGGCAGGGGAGATCGTCGGCTCGGTCGAAATGCTGCGCCGTCTCGTGGCGTTCGACACCACCTCGCGCAATTCCAATCTGGCGTTGATCGAGTACGTACAGAAATACCTTCAGGAGCACGGCATCGAATCGAAGCTGGTGCCGAGCGAGGACGGCAAGAAGGCCAATCTCTTCGCCACCGTCGGGCCCAACGTGAAGGACGGCGTCGTGCTTTCGGGCCACACCGACGTGGTGCCGGTCGACGGCCAGCCGTGGGACACCGATCCCTGGATGCTGACCTTGAAGGACGGCAAGTACTACGGCCGCGGCACCTGCGACATGAAGGCGTTCTATGCCATCGGCCTCGCCATGCTGCCGGCATTCAAGAGCGCCCGGCTCAAGAAGCCGATCCATTTCGCGCTCTCCTACGACGAGGAGGTGGGCTGCATCGGCGCTCATGGCCTCGCCGCCCGCATGGCGAGCGAGGTGCCCAAACCGCGCGCCATCATCATCGGAGAGCCGACCATGATGACGGTGGTGCACGCCCACAAGGGCGCGCAGATCTACATCACCAAGTTCACCGGCTTCGAAGCGCACTCCTCGATGACCCATCTCGGTGTCAGCGCCATCCATTTCGCCGGCGAGTTCGTCCACTACCTCAACACGGTGCAGGACGAGCTCGACGCCAAGGCGCCGAAGCAGAGCGAGTTCATGCCGGCGGCGGCGACCTTCAATGTCGGCACCATCGTCGGCGGCACGGCGGGCAACATCCTGGCGCGCGAGTGCGAGGTGCTGTGGGGTTATCGCGAGCTGCCCGGCCTGCCGATCGAGGCGCTGGGTGAGCGCGCCATCCAATGGCTGGAAGAGGAATTGCTGCCCAAGATGAAGGCCAAGCATCCGGCGGCGACGATCGCCACCGTGCTGCGCTCCTCGACGCCGGCTTTCTCGTCGGAGGGCAACGACGAGGCTAAGGCGCTGGCGCGAAGCTGGTCGGGATCCAACACGGTGGGCAGCGTGGTCTACGGCACCGAGGCCGGCATCTTCCGCAAGACACTGGGCGTGCCGACGGTGGTCTGCGGCCCCGGCGATATCGCCCAGGCGCACCAGCCCAACGAGTACATCCTCGCCTCCCAGATCGACGCCTGCGAGGGCTTCATGCGCCGCATGATCGAGTGGTGCTGCAGGGACTAGCCGGCGTCGGCTTTCCTCACCTTCTTCCGGACGGCGCGCGGTCCGGAAGACCATGACACCTGTTCCATCCTTGACTCAAGCTGTGAACCATAGTTCATTTTTTGGAAATGAATCCAAGTTCATATCTTGAGACTGGGCATGGTCTATAGGCAGACGGACCGGGCGACCAAGCGGCTGGCCGACAAGCGCGCCCGCATCCTGGCGGCGGCGCGCGATCTCGTGGCCGACGGCGGCTGGTCGGCTGCGCAGGTCGACCACGTCGCCGCCAAGGCCGGCGTCGCCACGGGCACGGTCTATCGCCACTGGTCGTCCAAGGCGGAACTGTGCGCGGAGATCGTGGCCACGGTCTCGGCCCGCGAGGTCAGCATCGTGAAAGCGGTCGCCGATGCCGACGGCACGCCGGTCGAGAAGCTGGACGCCGCCATCCGCACCTTCGCCAGCCGCGCGCTGCGTGGCCGGCGCCTCGCTTATGCATTGATTGCCGAGCCGGTCGATCCCGAGGTCGAGACGGTGCGCCTGGATTATCGCGCGCAGCTGGCGCGCTGCCTGGAAGGCATACTGCGCGAGGGCATCATGCGCGGCGCCTTCCCGCGCCTCGACCCGGCGGTTGCCGCCGCCTGCATCGTCGGCGCCTTCATGGAGGCGCTGGTCGGCCCGCTGGCGCCGTCCAAGGGCACCGGCCCACGCGCCGACCGTCATCTCATCGAGCAGATCACCCAGTTCTGCCTGCGCGCCAGCGTCGGTATGACGGAGCAGAAGGCATGAACGTCGAACCCTTCGCCCGCCTGCCGTCGCTGCCGGCCAACGGTTATGCCACGCACGAGGTGATGAACCAGGCGAGCCCGCTCGTCGGCCATAACGCCTTCACCGATGATCGCCTGCTGACGGAGATCGCCGGACGCGCGGGGATCGCCTGGGCCGGCGATCGCCTCGCCGAGGCCGGCGCGACGGTGGCGAGCGCGCGCGTGGCCGAGCTGGCGCGCGAGGCCAACCGGCACACGCCCGAGCTCCAGAGCCACGACCGCTTCGGCCATCGCATCGACAAGATCGCCTTCCACCCGGCATGGCACGAGCTGATGTCGCTCGCGATCGGACAGGGCACGCACGCCTTATCGTGGACCGCGGGCAAGCCCGGAGCGCACGTCGCGCGCGGCCTGCTTTCCTATCTGTGGAACCAGGGCGAAAGCGGCATCTGCTGCCCGCTCGGCATGACCTACTCGGCAGTGCCGGCGCTCCGGCTGCAGCCCGATCTCGCGGCGGTGTGGGAGCCGTTCATCCTGTCGACGCGCTACGACTCCGCTGCCGCGCCGATGCAGAACAAGACTGGCGGCACCGTGGGCATGACGCTGACCGAGAAGCAGGCGGGCTCAGATCTGCGGGCGACGGAGACCACCGCTCGCCCCGCCGGTGCGCGGCGCGGCCCAGGCGAGGCTTATCGGATCGACGGCCACAAGTGGTTCTTCTCGGTCCCGCACAGCGACGTCTTCGTCACCCTGGCGCGCACCGACCGCGGCCTGTCGTGCTTCCTCCTTCCGGGCTGGCTGCCCGACGGCACGCGCAACCGCCTGCTGATCCAGCGCCTCAAGGACAAGTGCGGCAACAAGTCGAACGCGTCGAGCGAGATCGAGTATCGCGGCGCCTGGCTGGTCGGCGAGGAGGGCCAGGGCATCAAGGCCGCGCTTGCCATGACTCATCTGACGCGGCTCGACTTCGCCATCGGCTCGGCGGGGCTGATGCGCCGTGCGCTCTCCGAGGCGATCCATCACACGACGGCACGGCGCGCCTTCCAGCGCCGGCTGGTCAACCAGCCGCTGATGCAGAATGTGATCGCCGATCTGGCGCTCGAGGCCGAGGCGGCGACGCTGCTCGCCTTCCGGCTGGCACGCGCGGTCGACGACGAAGAGGCAGGCGATGCCGAGGCCGGGCTGCTGGTGCGCATCGGCACGCCGATCGGCAAGTACTGGAACTGCAAGCGTGTCGTCGGCGTCGTCCACGAGGCGCTGGAATGTCATGGCGGCAACGGCTTCGTCGAGGAGGGGCCGATGGCGCGGCTCTACCGCGAAGCACCGCTCAACGGCATCTGGGAAGGCAGTGGCAACATCATCGCGCTCGACGTGCTGCGCGCCGCCAGCCGCTCGCCGCAGAGCGTGCCCGCTTTCCTCGACGAGGTGCGGCTGGCGAAGGGCGGCGACCGGCGTCTCGACCGCATGGTGGCGAGGCTCGAGGCCGAGCTCGCCGCGCCCGAGGAGCACGAGGCACGGGCGCGCCGTATCGTCGAGCGCACGGCCGTCTGCCTGCAGGCGAGCCTGGTGATCCGCCTCTCGCCGCAGGCCGTGGCCGATGCCTTCTGCGCCACACGGCTCGATGGCGACGGCGGCGCGGCCTACGGCAGCCTGCCGGCCGGCCTCGACCAGCGCGCCATCGTCAAGCGCGCCCGGGTCTCCCATGCAGGACTTTGACGGCAAGGTCGCCCTGGTCACCGGCGGCGCGACCGGGATCGGACGCGCCGCCGCCCGCGCCATCGCACCCCG
>JAEZHS010000087.1 GCA_023436825.1 Pseudomonadota bacterium
GCGGCGACGAAGCGCTCGCGGCCCTCGCGGTTCAGGCTCTGGATGCCCTGGCGCAGGCGGCCGATGGCGGCGACCAGGTCGTCGCGCTCGGTCGTCATGCCGGTGATCTGCTGCTCGAGCTCGGTCGCCTCCTCCTCGGCGCGCAGGTTCACGGCGCCCATGGTCTCGCGCTCGTGCACCAGCCGCTCCAGGCGATGTTCGGCCTTCTCGAGCTCGGGCAGTTCCTCGATGGTCTGCACCTCGGCCAAAGCCAGCACGCCGTCGGGCTCGCAGCGCAGGCGCTCGACGATGCGTTCGACGACCGCCTCACGATCCTTGGTCGCCTGCTCGACCTGGCCTTCGCGGCGCACCCGGCTTTCGCGCGCCGTTGCGAGCTCACTCTCGGCCTGGCGCATCGCCTTGTCGGCTTCGCCAAGACGCGTCTCGCCGACGGCCAGCCGATCGGCCGCCTCCTGGCGGTTCACCTCGGCCTTGGCGATCTCGTCGCCCAGCGTCAGGCGCTGGGCCTCGATCTCCTCCGGCTTGGCCGCCAGTTCCTCGAGCGCTTGGACGATCTGCTCGCGACGCTGGTCGAGTTCGATGATCTGGCCCTCGGCGTCGCCGAGCCGCTTGCTCCAGCCGCCATGGTCCTGGGCGATCTGGCCGAGCCGCTCGACCCGCATGGCCGCCTCGCGCGCCAGGCGATCGCAGGTGCCCTCGGCCTCGACCAGGGCGGCGCGCAGCTCGCCGATGCGCCCGCGCAGCGCGCCCGCCGCCATGCGGTCGGCCTGCGAATCGGAGATAGAGGACAGCCGCGCCTCGCGGAACGTCCTACGCATCTCGTCCTCGGCGATGTCGCCCAGGATCTCGGCGACCGACTGCTCGATGCCGCCCAGCCGCGTGCGCAGCTGGTCGGTGCGCCGCGCGATCTCGACATGGCGGTCGCGCGCCTCGGCGGCAGCGCGCTCGGCCACGGCGATGCTCTGCTGTGCTTCGCGCTCGGCCGCGCGCGTCGCCTCACCCGCACCCTGGGTCTTGCGGCGCGCTGCCTCCGCCACGCTGCGCTCGTGTGCACGCGCCTGCTCGACACAGGTCTTCTCGGCATCGCGGGCGGCCGCCAGCCACTCCGTCTCCTTCTCCACACGGGTTTGCGCTTCGGTCTGCTCGACGACCACGCCCTCGATCTGCTGGCGGATCTCGGCCAGTCGGTTGCGTTGGCTGAGCCGCACCGCCGCCGTCGACGGCGCACCGGCGCGCAGGACATAGCCGTCCCAGCGCCACACGCCGCCGTCGCGCGTCACGAGCTGCTGGCCGGGCTTGAGGTCGGCCTGCAGGGCCGCGCCCGTCGCCTCGTCGGCAACGACGCCGATGAAGGCCAGACGACGCTCGAGCTCGGGCAGCGCCTTCACGTGCGCGCCGAGCGGCGTCACGCCTTCCGGCAGCACCGGCGCATCGGCGATCGGACCGAGCGGCAGCCAGTGGATCGGCGCCCCGCGGTCGGACGAGGCTTCCAGCTCCTCGCCGAACGCCGCACCCAGCGCCTTCTCGAAGCCCGGATCGACGGTCAAGGCATCGAGCAGCGGCGGCCACAGCGAATCGGCGGACGACTTCAGCGCGGCGGCAACGCCTGCTTCCTCGGCGCGCAGCTTGGTGAGCCTCGCATCGATCTTGCGCAGCGTCTCGCTGGCAGCAGCGTGGCTCGCCTCGGCGGCCTGGCGCTCGGCGGCGCGAGCGCGCTCCATCTCGAGCCGCTCGGCCTCGGCCTGGGCGACGGCGGCGCGCGCGGCGTCGGACTCGTAGCGCTCGGCCTCGCGGGCGGCGTCGATCGATTCCTGTCCCTTGCGGCGGGCCTCCTCGAAGGCCTCGCGCGCCTGGGCGAGTGCCTCCTCGACTTCCGGCAGCGCCGGCAGGCTCGAAAGCTCGGCCTCGACCTGCTGCTGCTGCGCCATGACCTCGTCACGCCGCGCCGCCAGCCGGCGCAGGCGCTCGCGCAGCTCGACGACCTCGCGGCTCACGCTCTCGCGCAGCGCTTCATCGTCGGCGATCTGGCGGGTGAGCCGATCATGCTCAGCCTCGGCGGCAGCCGTCTCGGTCTGGGCGGTGTCGCGGGTCGCCGCCGCTTCGGCCGCGCGATCCTCCTCGCCCACCCGTTCCTGCTCGAGTCGCTCGCGCTGACCATCGAGATCGGCGATGGCCGTTTCGGCATCCGACTTGCGGCCGCGTTCGCGCTCGAGGTCGGTCTCTGTCTGGGCGAGCCGCATGCTCGCTTCCTGTTGAGCCTGGGCGACGCGCTCGGCCTCGGCCGTCAGCGCGTCGTGCGCCACCCGCAGGCGCTGCAGCGCGGCCGCCGCAGCGGCTTCGTCGTTGCGCAACGGGGGCAGCGCCGTCGCCGCCTCGGCCTGCGCCGTGGTGGCAAGGCCGACCAGGCGCGTCAGATCGGCGACCTGGGCCTCGGCCTCCGTCAGCCGCTCGCCGGCCTCGGCAAGCTCGCGCTCGGCGGCGGCGAGCTTGAGCGCCAGCACCGACGCTTCGGCGCGCCGGATGTGGTCGGAGAGGTTGCGATAGCGGCTGGCCTGGCGCGCCTGGCGCTTCAGGCCCTTGTGCTGCTCCTCCAGCGCCACCAACACGTCCTGCACGCGGGCCAGGTTCGCCTCGGCGGCGCGCAGGCGCAGTTCGGCCTCGTGACGGCGGGCATAGAGACCGGTGATGCCGGCCGCCTCGTCGATAATCATGCGCCGGTCGGCCGGCTTGGCATTGATCAGCGTGCCGACACGGCCCTGGCTCACCAGCGCCGTCGAGCGCGAGCCGGTCGCCGCATCGGCGAACAGCGTCTGCACGTCACGGGCGCGGATATCGCGGCCGTTCACCGAATAGGACGAGCCATGGCCGCGCTCGATGCGACGCACGACGTCGAGCTGGTCGGCGTCGTTCACCATCGCCGGCGCGGTGCGCGTCTTGTTGTCGAGCGACAGCGTCACCGCGGCGATGTTGCGCGCCGGCCGCGGGCCGGCGCCGGCGAAGATCACGTCCTCCATCTCGCTGCCGCGCATCTGCTTGGCGGAGGTCTCGCCCATCACCCACTTCATCGCCTCGACGAGGTTGGACTTGCCGCAACCGATGGGGCCGACGATGCCGGTCATGCCGGGCTCGATGGTTAGCTCTGTCGGATCGACGAAGGACTTGAAACCGGAGAGCCGGAGTTTGTCGAACTGCACCATCTACCCCACGCTGGCTGTTACTATTTACTTGGCGAGTTTGGCGAATGCCGCGTCGAGTTCCTCGACCGAGCGCGCGCCCTTGTAGAGAGTCCCGTTGATGAACAATGACGGCGTCGAGTTGACGCCGAGCGTCTCGCCGCCGCGATAGTCGGCGATCACCTCGTTGGCCTTGGCCTCGTTGGCCAGACAAGCCTTGATCTCGTTTTCACCGAGACCGGCGATGCGCAGCGGCTTGGCGAGCTCGGTGATCGGGTCCTGCGACGTCGCCCACTGCGGCTGGCCGCGGAAGATCAGGTCGATCACCCCGAAGTAACGATCATTGCCGGCGCACTCGGCGATCTGGGCCGCCTTGGCCGCCACCTGGTCGAGCGGGAAGTCGCGGTAGATCAGCTTCACCTTGCCGGTGTCGATCCACTTCTTCTTGATCTCGGGCAGGATCTGGGTGTGAAAGTGAGCGCAGTGCGGGCAGGTGAACGAGGCGTACTCGATCAGGGTGATCGGCGCCTTGGGATCGCCCAGCACATGGTCGGTCGGCTGGACAGCGAGCAAGGCGGTCTTGTCCGGCGCGGCCGCCACAGCGAGCGGCGTCGGCCCGGCGGCAGGCGGCCGGGTGCCGAAATAGACGCCGAGCGCGATCGCGGCCACCGCCACGACGCCGCCGGCGACAATCAACATATTCCGCATACCGTCTTCCTCTCCACTACATCTTGGGAACCACGCCTGTGGGGAGTCAAACTATTACCGCCCCACCTGGCGCAAAATCGCGGCAATGGCCTCAGGGCCGCCCGGGTTAAAATAGTTCTGGTCGTTGATGAACAAGGTGGGTGTCTGCCGCACCCCAAGCGCCTGGCCGGACTGGACGTCGGCCAGCACCTTGTCGAGAGCCTTGTCGTCGGCGAAGCAGGCCTGCGCCTGGTCGTCGGTCAGGCCGTCCTTGGCCAGCACCTTCACCATCTCGGCCAGGGGATCGCTCTCCGTCAGCCACTCGACCTGGCTTCGGAACAGCCGTTCGACGCGCTCGAAGAACTTGTCCGGTCCGGCGCACTCGGCGAGCTGGCTGGCTCGTGTGGCAACCACGTCCATCGGGAAATGGCGATGGATCAGCCGAAGCTTGCCGGAGTCGATCCACTCCTTGCGCAGGGTCGGCATGACGGCGATGTAGAATTGCGCACAGAACGGACAGGTGAACGAGGCGTAGTCGACCAGGGTGTTGGACGCGTCGAGCCTGCCGAGGACGTGATCGCCCGGCAGCGGATCCAGCAGCTTCAGGTCCTGGGCGCGAACGTCGCGCACCACGAAGGCTCCCGCCAGCACGCCCAGCACCGCCTGCCGGCGGCCCATCCCGATCCGCGCGCCAAGTCGCGCCAGGGCGGCACGCAGCTCGGGATCCTTCACACTGGCAGTACGCTCGGTCATCTCAGCCACTCTCCTGGCATCGGGTGCCGGCCGCGGCGCGGCAGCCGCGGGGGCGGAGATCGCGCCCTGCACCAGACGGATATCGTCGATCATCTTGTGTCCGAAGTAGGCGTTCACACGCTCCACAACCTGGCCTGCCATGTGCTGGACTTCCAGGGCAGCGGCGCCGGGAACGCGCAGGCGCAAAAGCTTGCCGCCCCCCTTACTGGAACGTGTCCCGCGGCTGGCGGTCAGGGCCTCGGGCCGGGTGATCCGCGCCAGATCGGGCCCGACGATCGCCGACCACTCCGCACGCAGGCGGGCAATCGAAGCGCCGCGCCCTTTCGCCAGGCCGGACGCAAGCCGCTGGGCCAGACCGCCGACGGCGCGGAAGCCGTTTTCCCGCATGGACCCTTTCAAACTCCGTTCCTTATGGTAGGGCACGCTATCCCCCATGACCACGACCCACGCCTCACGTTTGCTTGCTTGGTACGATCGTCATCGTCGCACCCTGCCGTGGCGCGCGCCGGCCGGAAGGCGCGCCGATCCCTACGTCGTGTGGCTGTCGGAGATCATGCTGCAGCAGACCACCGTCGCGACCGTCGGCGACTATTTCCGCCGCTTCCTCGAGCGGTGGCCGACCGTCGAGGCGCTGGCCGCCGCGCCCGTAGACGATGTGCTCTCGGCCTGGGCCGGCCTCGGCTACTACGCCCGCGCCCGCAACCTGCATGCCTGCGCCCGCACGGTGGCCGAAGCGCACGACGGTCGTTTCCCGCAGGGTGAGGAGGAATTGCTGGGCCTGCCCGGCATCGGCGCCTACACGGCGGCGGCGATCCGCGCCATCGCCTTCGACCAGCCGGCCTCGGCAGTGGACGGCAATGTCGAGCGGGTGATCGCCCGCCTGTTCGCCATCGAGACGCCGCTGCCCGACGCCAAGACCGAGATCAAGGCACGCGCCGCCCGCCTGGTGCCGGCCGAGCGCGCCGGCGACTACGCCCAAGCGATGATGGATCTCGGCGCCACGGTATGCACGCCGCGCAGCCCGCGCTGCGTCATCTGCCCGATGATGATGGGCTGCAAGGGGCGCAAGCTCGGCGTGGCCGAGGACCTGCCGCGGCGCGCGCCCAAGGCGCAAAAGCCGACCCGGCGCGGGCTCGCCTTCGTGCTGTCGCGCAAGGACGGCGCCATCCTGCTGCGCAAGCGGCCGGCCAAGGGGCTGCTGGGCGGCATGGACGAGGTGCCGTCGAGCCCGTGGCGCGAGGGCAAGCTGAGCCCTGAGACGGCGCTGAGCGACGCGCCGGTGCCGGCACGCTGGCAGATCCTCGACGGGCTGGTGCGCCACACTTTCACGCATTTCCATCTCGAGCTCACCGTCGCGCACGCCATCGCGACCACCGGCGGCCTCGCCAGGCTGGCGCCCGGCACGAGCTGGTGCACGATCGACCGCATGACCGAGCGGGCCCTGCCGACGGTGATGCGCAAGGTCATCGCGCACGCGGTGAAGAGCTGATCCCGACGGCGGCGAGCGAGGAGACGCATCATAAGCCGCCGCGGCGGCGCCGTCAATAACTATGGTGCTTTAACGCACTAGAGTAATTTTCTTATATTATTGCGTGCCATATGGGCGCGACCGACGCAGAAACCCGAATGCTGTCAGTGACTGCACCGGACCGTCGAAATCAGCCCGCGCGGCGATCGGGCGGCTGCTGTCGGGCGCGCTCGAGCCACGCCCGGGCCTCGTGCAGGCTGCGGAACAACTGGACGGGCCGTTCGCCCTGGGTGACGTCGGCGAACATGTGGGCGAAGTCGATGCGCTCGGGGTCGATGACGAAGGCCACCGGGCCGCGCGACGTCTCGTCGGGCGCGCCGCGCATCAGGTCGGCCACCTGCCGGACCTGCTCGCGCGTCAGTTCGGCCCTGCTCTGGGAAACGTCGATGATCTTGCCATACGTCCGCACGTTGGCCTCGATGATCTGGCGTTTGATGGCCGCAATCTCCTCGGCGGTGATGTGGCCGCGCGCCACGATCACAACCAGGCGATGAAGCGGGGAGATGTCCATATGCACCGGCATGCCTGCAGTGTGCAGATTTACCGGATCGCTGGCAATTCGCCGGTTGAATTTCGGCTAGAGTCCCGCCCTGACCTGCTGGCGAAGGTGGTCGATCGGCAGGCGCGCGCCCGCCAGCTCGAAGTGCCAGAACGTCCAGCCGTTGCAGGCGGGCGCGCCTTGCACGGCTGCGCCGACCTGATGGATGGAGCCGCGATGCTGGCCGAGCGAATTGTCGGCCGACAGGGTGCCGTCGGCGCGCACGCGCGCATGCAGGCGGCCGCTGTGATCGCTGAGCACGGTGCCGGGCTGCAGGAGTCCCGCCTCGATCAGCACGCCGAAGGGAATGCGCGGCTCGGCGCGCTTGCTGGGCTTGGGTGCCACGTCCTCGCCGGCCAGCGGCTCGACCTGGGCGATGCGCTTAGCGGCGATCGCGGCATAGTCGGGATCGCGCTCGAGCCCGATGAAGCGCCGGCCGAGCCGCCGTGCCACCGCGCCGGTCGTGCCGGTGCCAAAGAAGGGATCGAGGATCACGTCGCCGGGATTGGACGCCGCCATCAGGCAGCGGAACAGCAGCGCCTCGGGCTTCTGCGTCGGATGCGCCTTCTTGCCGTCCTCGCCCTTCAGCCGCTCGCCGCCGGTGCAGAGCGGCAGGAGCCAGTCGGAGCGCATCTGGATGCCCTCGTTCAGCTCCTTCATCGAATCGTAATTGAAGGTGTAGCGGGTGCGCTGGCCGCGCGCCGCCCAGATCAGCGTCTCGTGCGCGGTGGTGAAGCGCTTGCCCTTGAAGTTCGGCATCGGGTTGGACTTGCGCCACACGACGTCGTTCAGGATCCAGAAGCCCTGGTCCTGCAGCGCCGTACCGATGCGGAAGATGTTGTGGTAGCTGCCGATCACCCACAGCGTACCCTCGGGCTTCAGCACGCGGCGCGCGCCGGCGAGCCAGGCGCGGGTGAAGGCATCGTAGCGGGCGAAATCGGCGAACTTGTCCCAGTCGTCATCGACGGCGTCGACCTTGCTGTTGTCGGGACGCAGAAGTTCGCCACCCAACTGCAGATTGTAAGGTGGGTCGGCGAACACCATGTCGACAGAGGCTTCGGGCAGGCGCTGCATCAATTCCGCGCAGTCGCCCACCAGGACGCGATCCAGATTCTCCCCAGACATCGGGACAAGATGAGTCATTCACCGACTCACCGTCAAGAAATTACAATTGATTCAATTGTTTACGGCATCGATCCACAAGATCGAGTCGATCCTGTCCACACGACACACCAGACCTAGACCAAGCGTGGGAGGGAAATAAGGTCACCTGGCGGAGGCCAATTGGGGAGGGAGCCTCCGCCACCCGCATATGGGGGCATGCGGGGCCGAGCCTGCTTGGGATGGGACAGAGCACGGCGCGGTGACAACTTAAGATAGCGCGATCTGAGGCCAACAAACTGCAGGGGCCCCGCTTGCCACAGGTTGGCCACAGACTGGACTCAGCCGCTCTGCAGATG
>JAEZHS010000355.1 GCA_023436825.1 Pseudomonadota bacterium
CATGTCCTCCGGACTCAGCCCTTCACCGCACCCGCGGACAGGCCCTCGACGATGTACTTCTGCAGCAGCGCCACCAGGATCACGGTCGGCGCCAGGGCCAGCAGACAGATCGCCATCATCAGGTTGAAGAAGACGTGCACGTCGCCGACCAGGCTCGCGATCACCACCGGCAGGGTCATGAAGTTCGGACGGGCGTTCAGGATCAGCGGGATCAGGAGCTCGTGCCAGGAGATGATGAACATGATGACGCCGCAGGCCGCCAGCGCCGGCGTGGCGAGCGGCAGCACGATGCGCACGAAGGCGCTGAAGCGCGTGCAGCCGTCGATGCGGGCGGCCTCTTCGAGCTCGCTGGGGATGGTGTCGAAGTAGGGCGCCAGGATCAGGATGGCATAGGGCAGCAGGAAGCCGGTCTCGGCGATGATGACGCCGCTCAGCGAGTTGAGCTGCCCGACCGAGCGCATGACGACATAGAGCGGGATCATCAGCACGATCACCGGCACGAAGCGCGCCACGATGTTGGCCTGCAGCAGGAACAGCGTCCATCGGTAGCGCTGCCGGGCGATGGTGTAGGCCGACAGCGCCCCGAACAGCAGGGTCAGCACCGTCACCGAGATCGCCACGATCGCCGAGTTGGCGAAGGCGACGTAGAAGTTCTTGATGTTGTCGGGCAGGTAGGTGACCTGCTCGAAGATGCGACCCTTCTGCTCGCCCTTGCTCAGGATGACCAGGAAGTTGTCGAGCGTGACTTCCAGCGGCAGCACGCGGCGGGTGTCGGCCTGCAGGGCCTTCTCCGACTGGATGCTGCCGATGAACACCGCCACCACGGGCAGCAGGATGAACACGATCACCATCAGGTTGGCGACGTGCAGCATCAGGCGGGTGGTCGGCGTCTTCTTGAACATCAGAGCGTCACCCGGCGGTAGATCAGGCGCAGATAGACCAGCGCGATCGCCGCGATCATCACGGTCAGGATGAAGGCCGAGGCCGAGCCCATGCCGAAGTTGTTGGGTGGCGCGAAGGTGATCTTGTAGCTGTACCAGGCGGCCACCCAGGTGGCGTCGCCCGGCCCGCCCTGGGTGATGGCTAAGATCTCCTCGAACACGGCGAAGGCGAAGGCCGTGCGCAGGATCAGGATGATGGCGATGATCTGCTGCAGCATCGGCCAGGTGATCTTGGTGAAGCGATGCCAGGCGTTGGCGCCGTCGATCGCCGCCTGCTCGTAGAGCTCGCGCGGGATGCCCTGGAGGGCGGCATGCACCAGGATGATTGCGAAGGGCAGCGTGCGCCAGATGTACGGCACCGTGACCGCGTAGAGCGCGGTGTCGGGATTGCCGGCCCAGTTCACCGGATCGCTGATCAGGCCCAGCGAGAACAGGATGCGGTTCAGGAAGCCGAACTGGAAGCTGTAGAGGAACGACCAGATCAGGCCGTTGCAGATGGGCGGGATGGCATAGGGCAGCAGGATGAGGAATCGGGTGATGCGCGACGTCCGGATGCTGGTCTGGTTGATCAGGAGCGCGATCGCCACCGCCAGCACGACCTCGCTGCCGACGGTGATGACGGTGAAGATCAGCGTGTTCTTGATGGCGATCCAGAACAGCGGATCTTCCAGCACGCGGCCGTAGTTCTCCCAGCCGGTGAAGGCGAACTCGCCGCGGCGGAGCTGCGCCAGGCCGACGCGATGGACCGAGAGATATAGCGCGTAGGCGACCGGATAGGCCAGCACCAGGCCGAGGCAGATCAGCGTCGGCAGGTTCATGACCAGCGCGAAGCGGCCGGCCGACATCTCGCGCTTGAACCACGGCAGGCGAACGCGTGCCGTGGCCAGTTCCTGGGTTTGCGTGGTCAGGGCGTCAGACCTTGCGCTTGGCGTCGGCGATGCCCTTGATCAGGTTGTCACAGCAGGCATCGGCGGTGATCTGCCCGGTCAGGCACTTCTGGACCTCGATGTTGAGCTGGTCGGTCCAGGGGAAATGCCAGGGCTGATAGACCGACGAGCAGACCTCGCCGATATAGGCCGCCCTGTCCCAGATCTTGAGGATCTCGGGGACATCGCCCCACGGCGCCCAGCCCTGCTTCACCGCATCGCTGTTCATCACCGAGGTGTAGCCCGAGCCCAGCATGGCATCCTTGGCGAGGCTGACGGCCTGGGTGTAATTGCCGTCCTTGGTCTTGCCGCCGAGATACTGCAGCAGCTTCCAGCCCCACTCCTTGTCGCGCGTCGCCGTCGTCAGGAAGTAGACATGGGTGACGCCGATCGTCTTGCCCTCGCCGGGCGAGCCCAACACCTTGACCTTGCCGGCGATCGGCGACTGCGCCGGATCGTTGCAGACGTTGAGGCCGTAGTGATGGTTCGGGCCGCGATAGAGGTTCTTGCCGGCGCCGAACGCCTTGGCCGAGGTCGTGAACTGGACCTTGAGCGATTCGGGGTCGGAGATGTCGAGGCCCTTCTCGAAGGTGTTGGCCCACCATTTCAGCGTCTCGCGGGCGATCGAGCCTGGTCCGAGCTGATGGTTGCCCTGTTTGTCGAAGAAGGCGCCGCCCTTGTTCCAGGTCATCTGGTACCAGGTGCCCGGCAGCTGCTCGAGGCCGACGCCCGCCACCCACAGCACGGGATAGCGCGACACGCCGTCCTTCTTGGCCTTGACGCAGTGCTCGATGAACTCGTCGTAGGTGGAGAACGGCTTGTCGATCTTCAGCTTCTCCAGCATGTCGGCGTAGTAGTTCCACACCCAAACCGCGGAGAAGTAGGGCAGGCCCATGGTCTTGCCACCGACCGTCGCCACCTGCTTGGTGAAGGGCGTGAAGTCCTTGATGTAGTCGGCCGCACCCGGCAGGCCGTCGATCGGCTCGACCAGGCCCTGGCTGACGAAGTTCGGGAAGGAGAAGGGCGAGGATTGCGAGACGTCGATCTTCTCGCCCGCCGCGAACATGGTGGTGAGCTTGGTCGGATGATCGTTGAACGAGGAGATGGTCGAGTCGACCTTCACGCCCCAGTCGGCTTCGAACTGCTTGGCGATGCGCGTGTAGATGTCGCCGTAGGTCCAGACCACGAAGTTGAGGCGGTCGACCTTGCTCTTGGGCGGTACGCTCCAGGGTCCGCTCTGCTGGCCGAAGACGTTGCCCGATAATCCGGCTGCCCCGAGGCCCGCCGCGCCTGCGAGGACACGACGCCGGCTGAGTTCCCACTTGCGGATGAGATCGTCGCTCATGTCGTTTCCCCCGATGTGTTGTTGTTCGATGATGAAACTCTATCACCGCACCACGGCCGGATGTAGGGACATGCAGCAAAAAGTACGCCAGGGTGGATCGGCGGCCCGGATGTCGCTAGACGCAACACCATGACCTCGCTGTCCCTTCATGCCGGCCGCTTCGTGGTCGAGCTTGCGCCGCAGGCTGGCGGCTCGATCGCGCGCTTCCGCCATGACGACGTCGATCTGCTGCGGCCGATGCCGGCCGAGGCGAGGGCGTCGGGTCGTGGCAACGAGGCTGCCTGCTATCCGCTGGTGCCGTTCTCCAATCGCATTGCAAATGGGCGTCTCGTTTTCGACGGCCAGGAGTTCACGCTCGAGCAGAACTGGCCGGGCGTGCGCCATCCCATGCATGGCGAGGGCTGGGCGCGCGTGTGGGACGTGGTGCGCCGCGACCGCAACGCAGCGGAGCTTGTGCATGAGCATGACGGCAGCAAGGGCTGGCCGTTCCGCTATCGGGCACGGCTGTCGTTCCGCCTCGACGGGTATGGCTTGATCGTGAGCATGGCGGTCGAGAATCTCGAGCGTCGGGCGGCGCCGGCGGGAATGGGCCTGCATCCCTTCTTCACGCGCGACGCGGACAGCGAGCTTGCTTTCCGCGCGGCCGCCGTGTGGCTCGGCGATGAGGACGTGTTGCCGACGAAGCGCGTCGGCGTGCCGCCGGGATGGGACTATTCGAGGTCGCGCAAGATCGAGCCTGGTCTCGACAACTGCTTCGAGGACTGGGAGCGGCGGGCCGTCATCACCTGGCCGGGCCGCGGCTACAGGCTCGAGCTGCAGGCCTCGCCGCCGTTCGGCCACGCCGTGGTCTATACCCCGGCGGACCGCCCATACTTCTGTGTCGAGCCCGTGAGCCACGTCAACGGCAAGGTTGTCGAGTCCCGGCTTGAGCCGGGTGCTAGGCTCGACGGTGAGGTCGCTTTCCGCGTTTCAACCATATGAGGGTCCCATGCCCGGTTTCGCCTCCTATCCCAGCCTGAAGGATCGCGCGGTGTTCGTCTCGGGCGGCGGCTCCGGCATCGGCGCGTCGATCGTCGAGCACCTCGCCGCGCAGGGCGCCAAGGTGGCCTTCGTCGACATCGACGAGGCGGCATCCAAGGCGCTGCTCGAGAAGATCTCCGGCGCCGGCCATCCCGCGCCGGCCTTCGCCAAATGCGACGTGCGCGACATTGCGGCCTACCAGGCCACGATCGCGGCATTGGCTGCGCGGCTGGGCGATTTCACGGTGCTGGTGAACAACGCCGCGCGCGACGACCGGCACACGATCGAGGAGGTGACGTCCGCCTATTGGGACGAGCGCATGAACGTGAACCTGCGCCACCAATACTTCGCCATCCAGTCGGTGGTGCCGGGCATGAAGAAGGCGGGCGGCGGCTCGATCGTCAACTTCAGCTCGGTGAGCTATCACGCCATGGCGCCCAAGCTCTCGGTCTACGAAGGCGCCAAGGCTGCCGTGGTCGGCATGACGCGCGGGCTGGCGCGCGACCTCGGGCCCGACCGGATCCGGCTCAACATCATCACGCCGGGCTGGATCATGACCCAGCGCCAGATCGATCTCTGGCTGACGCCCGAGGCCGAGGTCGATCTGATGAAGGCGCAGTGCCTGAAAGAGAAGGTCTATCCGCCCGACATCGCCCGCATGGTGCTGTGGCTCGCTTCCGACGACAGCCGGATGGTCACGGCGCAGAATTTCGTGGTCGACGGGGGACGGATGTGAATGCGGCTGCCATCCCGCGGCGGATCGGTCGCCGCTTCGTCCACGCCTTCCGGGAGGTGCTGCCGCCGACGCTGTTCTTCCTGTTCTCCTTCAACCTCATCGTCTTCACCACCAACCTCCTGGTCCACGACTACTGGTTCAAGCTGTCGAGCTTCCTGCTCGCCACTACCACCGCGCTGGTGGTCGGCAAGGCCGTGCTGGTCGCCAACCACATCCGGCTGATCGACCGCTTCCGCGGCGCGCCGCTGATCCAGCCCATCCTCTACAGGACGATCTTCTATACGCTGGTCGTCCTGGTGGTGCGCCTGGCCGAGCGCTTCATCCATCTCGCCATCGACGACCGCGGATTCGGCGCGGCGGTCGATATCGCCATGCACGATTTCAGCTGGCGCCGCTTTGCCGCGATCCAGATCTGGATTTTCACCTGCTTCCTGATCTACGTCACGGCGACCGAGCTCAGCCACCTGCTGGGCGAGGGCCAGCTGTTCCGCTTGTTCTTCCGTCATCGCTCCAGCCAGCACCGCCTGACGCGCCGCCAGCACGTGCGCGCCCTGATGGAGCTGAGCCGCCTCGCCGAGACGACGCCACGCGACCAGCTGCTCAATGGCGCGACGCCGCAAGGCCAGCGCCTTGTGACCATCATCGACGCGCTGCGCCGGCGGCCGGCATGAGTGGCGGATGAGGCCACACCCCGACATCCTCATGCTCCTCTCCCACGGGGAGAGGGAGAGGAACGTGAGAGGTAGTTCGACATGGCCTTCGATCGAAGCTGGCGGCGGATCTCCTGGCTGATCCTGGGCATCGGCGGCTTGATTCTGGCCGGCGGCCTGGCGCTCGGCTGGGGCAGCCTCCGACACGTCCTCTATGCCGACCGCGCCGAGGGCGAGGTGGTGGAAATCCGCCGCGAGGGCGACATGTACGCGCCCGTGGTGCGTTTCCGACTGGCCAACGGCGAGACGCAGGAGGGCAAGGACCTGGGCAGCGGGGCGCCCGACTTCGCGGTCGGCGACCGGGTGACTGTTCTCTACATGCCGGACGACCCCGAGGACTTCCGCATCGACACCTTCGAGCGGCTGTGGTTCACCTCGATCTTCGTCACGGCGTTCGCCGGCTTCTGGCTGATGTTCGGTGCCGTCGCCTGGGCGTTGTCGAGCGACGTCGACCTGTTCGTCATCGGCGAGCGGGCCTTCGCCGTGATCGCGGGGGCGGCGCTGGTGATCGGCATTGCAGCGCTTTGGAACGCCGCCGATCTCTACGGCGGCGGCACGCGTACCGGAGGCACGGTGCTGGAGGTGCGCGAGACCCGCCGGACCGAGCAGGAGGAGGTGACGCGGCCGGACGGCAGCGAATACCGGCGCGACGTCGAGCGTGTCTCTTACGCGCCGGTCGTGCGCTTCACCACCGCCGACGGCCGCGAGATCGAGTTCCACGGCCGTGGCGGCAGCGACAGGGGGTTCACCC
>JAEZHS010000159.1 GCA_023436825.1 Pseudomonadota bacterium
AAAGTCAACCCGACAAACCTCCAACTTGCGGCCCACCGCGCGGCCGCCCGCACGACCTCGCGCGAGCTCACCGAACAGGCGCTCGCCCGCATCGCCGATCCCAAAGGCGAAGGCGGCCGCGCCTTCATAAAGGTGTGGCGCGACCAGGCATTGGCCGCAGCCGATGCCAGCGACGGGCAGCGCAAGGCGGGCCTTGTGCCCTCGCCGCTCGCCGGCATTCCGGTCTCGATCAAGAACCTGTGCGACGTCGCGGGTGAGACCACGCTCGCCGGCTCCAGGGCGCTCGACGATGCGCCGGCGGCCAAGGCCGATGCGCCCGTCGTGGCGCGCTTGCGTGCGGCTGGCGCTGTGATCGTCGGCAGCACCAACATGAGCGAGTTCGCCTTCTCGGGCGTGGGCTTCAATCCGCACTATGGCACGCCGGGCAACCCGGCCGACCGCAAGCGCGTGCCGGGCGGCTCCTCGTCGGGGGCCGCCGTGTCGGTCGCCGACGGCATGGCCGTGGCGGCGCTGGGCACCGACACTGGCGGCTCGGTGCGCATTCCTGCCGCCGTCTGCGGCATCACCGGCTTCAAGCCGACGGCGCGACGTGTGCCGATCGACGGCGTCGTGCCGCTCTCGACCTCGCTCGATTCGATCGGCCCGCTGGCCAATTCAGTGGAGTGCTGCGCGATCGTCGACGCTGTGTTCGCGGGGGAGCCGATTTCGATACCCGCGCCGGCGCCGCTCGCCGGGCTGCGTCTCGCCGTGCCCATGCATTTCGTGATGGACGACCTCGATGCCACAGTCGCCACCGCCTTCGAGCGGGCGTTGAAGGCGCTGTCGGGCATCGGCGTGAAGGTCGAGAAGATCGACCTTCCGGAGCTGAATGAGCTCAACACGATCAACGCCCGCGGCACTTTCGCCGCCTCCGAGGCCTATGCCTGGCACCGCAGACTGATCGAGCGTCGGGCCGCGGACTACGACCAGCTCGTGTACCCCCGCATCATGCGCGGCAAGGAGATGGGTGCCGCCGACTACATAGACCTGCTGGCCGCCCGCGCCGACCTGCAGAAGCGCGTGTCGGCGGTCACCTCGAACTACGACGCCGTCGTCATGCCGACCTGCGCCATCGTTGCGCCGACCCTCGAGGAAGTCTCGACCCCCGACGGCTTCACCAGGAAGAACCTGCTGCTCCTGCGCAACACCACCGCCGGCAACTTTTTGGACCGCTGCGGCATCAACCTGCCCTGTCATGCACCGGGCGAGCTGCCGGTCGGCTTCATGCTGATGGGCGAGGCCATGGCCGACAAGCGCATCCTGGCGATGGCTCGGTCGGTGGCACCGGTGGTGCGGGCGCACTGATTTCACCATTCATGTTCCTCTTCCCCTTGGGGAGAGGTTAGGTGAGGGGGTTCAACGCGAAGATCGTCTCCTGCATCACCCCCTCACTCAGCCTCTCCTCCAAGGGGGAGAGGGACATGAGTGATGAGCTGGAAGCGCGACGTCACTGGTACTTCGGATCGTCCGGCCTTCTCATCCGCCATACGTTGTCGGTCGTGGTGTATTCGCTGTAGCCCAGGCGCGCGACGGGCTTGAAGGCGAGCGTGTCGATGCGGCCGTCCTTGATGATGCTGTCGTCGATATGAACGCCCACGACCTGCCCGAACACCACCGAGCCGCGCTTGGTCTCGTGGCCCTTCTCGACCGGCAGCTCGATGGTGCGCCAGTACTTGCACTCCAGCGCCACCGGCGATTCCTTCACCCGCGGCGGCTTCACCAAGGTCGAGGGCGCAGGTGTGAGGCCGGCCATCTTCAGCTCGTCGATACCGAACTCGACCATGGTGGTCGTAACGTTCATCTGCTCCTTCAGGCTCTCGCTCACCATGTTGACGACGAACTCGCCCGTTGACTCCGCGTTCATCCGGCTGTGCTTGGTCGGCGTGCTGCCGTAGGTGCCGGTGATGGCGAAATAGACCAGCGGCGGGAATTCGCTGACGGCGTTGTAGAAGCTGTAGGGCGCCAGGTTTACGCGGCCCTGCCGGTCGACCGTAGAAATCCAGCCGATCGGCCGCGGCACGATCAGCGACTTCAGCGGATCCTGCGGGAGTCCGTGATCGCGCTTGGCGGCATCGTAGAACATGGTTTCCTCATTCAGCCGAAGTGCCGGCTCGCTCTTTCATGCGCCTCGTCGAAGGCGGCCTCCAACCGTGGATTGAGCCCACGGCAGGAACGCACAACATCGTTGGCCCACACGACATAATCGCGCAATCGCGCCTCTGTCCATCCCGCCGGGGGGCTGCCGACGAGGCCGCGCAGGTTGGACGTCTTGTCGGCGATCTTCAGCAGCTTGGCGCGCCGCGACTTCGCCGGAGTCTTCTCGATCTGCAGGCGCTTGCGCTCCTCCTTGGGCAGCGACTTGTCGTCGGTCACCTCGGCCACCAGCGCGGCGACCTCCGGCCCGAAGCGCTCCAGAAGATCATCGTAGGTGGCGTCGGTGTCCTCCAGCGTGTCGTGCAGCAGACCGCCCATCAGCAGCACGACGTCCTGGCCGTCGGTCGCCTCGGCAAGCAATGCCGCCACCTCAGTCAGGTGGTTGATGTAGGGCTCGGCGCGCTCGCCCTTGCGCCGCTGCGAGATGTGCTGGCGAGCGGCATAATCGGCGGCGCGCGCCAGGCGAACGAGATCAGGAGCCGGATCGGTACTCATCAACTCCTGTTGTGCGACCAGCCGTCAGGCTTGTCGAGCCGCCCAGCCCGGCCCATCTTCCCGCCCATGTCACGTACGATGAAGGCGCTGCTGGGCGTCTGGATTGCCTGCCTGGCTGCTGCCGCGGTATGGATCGGCTGGGATGCATATCAAGGCGGCAAGCCCGCCATCGGCGGGCCCTTCGCCCTCACCGACCAGAACGGCCGCACCGTCACCAGCGACAGCCTCAAGGGCAAGCCGACCCTGATCTATTTCGGCTTCACCTATTGCCCGGATGTCTGCCCGACCTCGCTGCTGCTGATGGAGAACGCCATCGAGAAGCTGGGGCCGGATGCGGCCAAGAAGGTGAACCTGGTCTTCATCACCATCGATCCCGAGCGCGACACGCCCAAGCTGCTCAAGGGCTATGTCGAGAATTTCGGGCCGACCTTCATCGGGCTGACCGGCACGCCGCAGCAGATTGCCGACGTGGCCCGCGCCTATCGCGTCTACTTCCAGAAGGTGCCGGGCAAGGATGGCGGGCCGTACCTGATGGACCATTCCTCGATCGTCTATCTGCTCGACCGCAACGGCCGCTTCGTCACCCACTTCACGCATGAAGCCAAAGCCGAGACGATCGCGGCGGGCGTGCGACGGCTTCTCTAGTACCGACTGTCACTGAAGGGTGAATCGTAGCTCTCATCCGGCACGGGAGTTACCCCCGCTTACCGTAGCGAGGGGCCTTTTGAGGCCGCAGGAGAAGGTCCCTCGCTACGCTCAGGATGACACCAGGTCCGTATCAGGCATTTGCGATTCGGTACTAGCCCCTGCGGGACGCCTCTCGTTCCTAACTTCCGGTCGCCATCGGAGCCCCGCTGGTGTAGATTATGTCCCGGGGATAGGGGGCGTTTTCGGTCACAGAAAAGGTGCGGCAGGAGGGCGCGGCCCTTCCCATATCTGACGCGTTAACCCGCGTAGTACCTCCCCCTCGGGTACCTGAAATAACCAAGGAAACCAATGTGTTAGCGTCTTCTTTGCTGTATCAGGCGTACGAGTTCCAGCGTCACCTCGCCAAGCCGGTGCGCCTTTGGGCGAACGCGCTCGAGCAGGTCTACTCGAGCCCGTACAACCCGTTGACCGACACCTGGTTCGGCAAGTCCATGGCGGCCGGCGCCGAAATCATGGCGCGGCTGACCCAGAATTACGGCAAGCCTGCCTTCGGCCTGAAAACGGTCGAGATCGGCAACGAGATCGTGGCCGTCAACGAGGAGATCCTCCTCCGCAAGCCGTTCTGTCAGCTCCTGCGCTTTCACCGCGACACGGCCCAACCCGGAAATGGGCACCGCGATCCCAAGGTTCTGGTGGTGGCGCCGATGAGCGGTCACTTCGCCACCCTGCTGCGCGGCACCGTCGAGGCGCTGTTGCCCGAGCACGACATCTACATCACCGACTGGACCGACGCGCGCGAAGTGTCGCTCGCCCAAGGCAACTTCGACCTCGACGACTACGTCGACTACATCATCGAGTTCTGCCGCTACCTCGGCCCGGACGTTCACGTCATCGCGGTGTGCCAGCCGTCGGTACCGGTGATGGCGGCGGCCTCGCTGATGGCGGCCGACAAGGATCCGCGCCAGCCCCGGTCGATCACCCTGATGGGCGGCCCGATCGACACGCGCGTCAGCCCGACCACGCCCAATGACCTGGCGATGCGCAACTCGATGATGTGGTTCCGCGACAACGTCATCACGACGGTGCCGCTGAACTATCCGGGCGCCATGCGCCGCGTCTACCCGGGCTTCCTGCAGCTCACCTCGTTCATCAGCATGAACCTCGACCGGCACATCAACGCCCACATGCGCCAGTTCGAGCACCTGGTCAAAGGCGACGACGATTCGGCCGACGCCCATCGCACCTTCTACGACGAGTATCTTGCGGTGATGGACCTCACCGCCGAGTTCTATCTGCAGACCATCGAGGTCGTGTTCAAGGAGCACCAGCTGCCGCGCGGCGTCTGGGTGAGCCGCGGCCGCAAGATCGATCCCTCGGCCATCGAGACCGCCTTGATGACGGTCGAGGGCGAGCTCGACGACATTTCCGGCATCGGCCAGACCAAGGCGGCGCACGCGCTCACCCCCAACATCCCCGGCGCACGCCACGTGCACTGGGAGCAACCGCGCGTCGGCCACTACGGCATCTTCAACGGCCGCAAGTGGCGCGAGCAGATCATGCCGCGCGTGCGCGACTTCATCCGCGACAACGACGGGCGCTGAGTCGGGGTCGCTAGCAAGTACCACCTCGGTGTTTTTCCGGCGGCAACCCTTCTGCCCGCCGCACCGTTACTGCCCTCATGGACCTCGAAGCCGAGTGGAGCAGCGCGGCCAGCACCGTCGTGGCCCTGATCACGACCTACGGCCTGCGCGTGGTCGGTGCCTTCATCATCCTGATCGCCGGCTGGATGGCCTCGCGCATCGTCTACTCGGCAGTCGTCCGACTGTGCGAGAAGTCGCCGCGCATCGATCGAACGGTCGTGCTCTTCCTGGGCAACGGCGCACGCTATGCTGCCCTGATCTTCACCTTCATCGCCGTGCTCACCACCTTCGGCATCGCCACCACGAGCTTCGTGGCCGTGCTGGGCGCCCTCGGCATCGCCGTCGGGCTTGCCCTGCAGGGCACGTTGAGCAACCTCGCGGCCGGCATCATGCTGGTCGTGTTCCGTCCCTTCCATGTCGGCGACCGCATCGAAACCGCCAACGTCGGCGGCGGTGTGTGCGAGATCAACCTGTTCTTCACTGAGATCGACGGCGACGACAACACGCGCATCATCATCCCCAACGGAAAATTGTGGGGCGAGATCGTGCGCGTGCCGACGCACAACGACACGGCGCGCATCGACCTCCACTTCCAGCGTCCGGCCAACGACGATATCGGCGCCGCCATCGCCCGGCTGGAAGAGCTGATCCAGCGCGACAAGCGCGTCCTGCGGGTTTCGGACATCGGCGTGGAAAGCGTCGGCGACGGCAATTATACCGTGGCCGCCAATCTCTGGGTGTCTCGGCGCGATGCGACGGCCGTGCGCTTCGACCTCAACCGCACCGTCAAGGAGGAGTTCGAGCGCCGGCCCCTGGCGGCGGTGGAGCGCCGCGCCGGATAGAGCTTGAGCATGACGGGTCCGGCTGGAATCAGCCCGACCCATCATGCCCGGTGAAACCACGATCACCCGCGCGCGCGAATGGGATGAGATGAAACCGCATGCGGTTCCATCTCATCCGATTCCGCTCTAGCCCCTTAGCACCTTGCCGGCCTTGGCCTCGGTGAGCCTCCCCTGCTCCCAAGTCAGCGCGCCGTTGACGACGGTGTATTCCACGCCCTGCGACGGCATGACGATGCGCTTG